>NZ_JBFTND010000233.1:0-10761 GCF_056397305.1 Cupriavidus sp. 05N40 | reverse complement strand
GCCCCGGGCCGGTAGCGGACCTGCCGTGTCTCCGGTCCGCAAGAAAGCCGTCAAACCTGCTGCACAGGTCTGGCGGCTTTTTTGTTTGTACGCACAGGACACGATCGGCAACTTCGCGGCCCAGCGCGGCCGCACTCGTGCCCTGCGCCGTTTTCCAGCCGTCTTCTCCCCCTGAAAGGAAAGCCAAGCATGCCGCTGCCGACCATGCCCGCCAAGCCTGCTCAATTGCTTGACCCGAGTGAATTCGCCCCGGTGACCAAGCTGCCCAAGGCCAGATCAGCGACACAGGCCAAGAAACCTGTGCCGGCGCTGGAGCGCGTGGCCTTGCTGGAAACCGGAAACAGCACGGCGCAAGACGCCTCGGGCGTCGAGACCCGCATCGGCGGCACCACGCGAGCGCGCAACAAGGACGCGCCGACGCCGCTGACGCCCGTGCCGACCCTGGCCTCGGTGCCGAAGACCCCGGCCAAGACCGCCGCCGGCACCACCAGCCGCCGCGCACCCAAACACACTGGCCCGGCCAAGCTGTTCGTGCTGGACACCAACGTGCTGATGCACGACCCGACCTCGCTGTTCCRCTTCGAAGAGCATGACGTCTATCTGCCGATGATGACGCTCGAGGAGCTGGACAACCACAAGAAGGGCATGAGCGAAGTCGCGCGCAACGCGCGCACCGTCAGCCGTACCCTCGACGCGCTGGTGGGGGGCACCGACGGCGTGCTCGACGACGGCATGCCGCTGGCCAAGCTCGGCAACCGCGATGCGCAGGGCAAGCTGTTCCTGCAGACCAAGCTCAACGAGATCAAGCTGCCCGACGGCCTGCCGCAAGGCAAGGCCGACAACCAGATCCTGGGCGTGGTCAGCGCGCTGCAGCAGCAGTTTCCGGACCGCCAGGTCGTGCTGGTGTCGAAAGACATCAATATGCGCATCAAGGCCCGCGCCCTGGGGCTGCCCGCCGAGGACTACTTCAACGACCAGGTCCTCGAGGACAAGGACCTGCTCTACTCGGGCGTGATGATCCTGCCCAACGACTTCTGGGCCAAGCACGGCAAGGGCGTGGAGAGCTGGCAGGATCCGAAGTCCGGCGCGATGTTCTATCGCCTGACCGGACCGCTGGTGCCCTCGTTCCTGGTCAACCAGTTCGTCTACCTGGAGCCCAGCGACGGCAGCCTGCCGCTGTACGCCCAGGTCAAGGAGATCAACGGCAAGACCGCGCTGCTGCAGACGCTCAAGGACTACACGCACCACAAGAACAATGTGTGGAGCGTGACCGCGCGCAACCGCGAGCAGAACTTCGCGCTCAACCTGCTGATGCATCCGGAGATCGACTTCGTCACGCTGCTGGGCCAGGCCGGCACCGGCAAGACCCTGCTGGCGCTGGCGGCGGGCCTGGAGCAGGTGCTGGACCAGAAGCTCTACAACGAGATCATCGTCACCCGCGCCACCGTGCCGGTCGGCGAGGATATCGGCTTCCTGCCCGGCACCGAGGAAGAGAAGATGCAGCCCTGGATGGGCGCATTCGACGATAACCTCGAGGTGCTGCAGAAGAGCGACGACAGCGCCGGCGAATGGGGCCGCGCCGCCACCCAGGAACTGATCCGTTCGCGCATCAAGGTCAAGAGCATGAACTTCATGCGCGGCCGTACCTTCGTCAACAAGTTCGTCATCATCGACGAGGCGCAGAACCTGACGCCGAAGCAGATGAAGACGCTGGTGACGCGTGCGGGCCCGGGCACCAAGATCATCTGCCTGGGCAATATCGCGCAGATCGATACGCCCTACCTCACCGAAGGATCGTCCGGGCTCACCTACGTCGTCGACCGCTTCAAGGGATGGAGCCATAGCGGCCACGTCACGCTGGCGCGCGGCGAGCGCTCGCGCCTGGCGGACCATGCCGCGGATGTCCTGTAGGCGTTGCACCAAGCCGGCAAGCCCGCTTCCCGTGTAGGACCGCGCCCGGCAGCATTGTCTGCCGGCGTGGCCTAGCATCAAGGTAACCGGAGCGCCCGCCAAGTTCGGCACCCTGCGTGCCGGCGCCTGGCGGGCGCTTTTTCATCTTGGCTCTGGATCGACGGAGGCACTTGAATGGATACCCAGCATCCTCGCCTGGCGCATGCCAGGAACAAGGTCAGGGCGCGGCTTGCCCTGGCCGGCGGCCTTGCCCTTGCGGCACTTTCCCTGCCATGCGGCTCCGCCCTCGCCGCGGACGAAATGGTGATCCGCACCATGGGGCCGGTCAGCTATGTGTGCGGCGGCATTGCCGCGGACGAGCAGCAGCAGCTCGCCGCGCAGCAGAAGAATTTCAATATGGGCGTGCTCTTCACCCAGGGCGAACGCGGCGAATTCCTGGCCGACGTGGCCGTGCGCATGATGCGCGAAGGCCACGAAGTTGCCAGCTTCACGGCGGCCGGGCCGAAGTGCCTGATCAAGGCCCCGCAAGGCAGCTACAATATCGAAGCGACTTATAAGGGTCAGGCCAAGTCGGTCAATGTGAGCACCGGCACGTACAACGCGCAGTTGCGCTGGTAAGCGGTGCCACCGGACGGCTGCTTTCGCGGCTGTTGCGCGGYTGTCTGCGCGGTGCTTGGCGCCCGGCCCGCAATCGATCAGAACAAGAATGCCAACGCGCCAGACAGGCCAGACAGCCAAGTCACCCGAACCCGGGCCCGTATCATTACCGGCGCGCGTTGCCTGCCGGGCCCGCCTGCCCTTGCTGTGCGCAGCCGCGCTTGTGCTGGCCGCCTGCGCCTCCGCGCCGCCGACCCGCAACGCCGGCCAGACCCGCCCTGGCGGCACCCCCATGGTGGACCCCAGCGCCGGGCTCGAGGAAGTCTCCATCCAGGCCATGTCCCTGGTCGGCACGCCCTACCGCTATGGCGGCAACACGCCCGACTCCGGCTTCGACTGCAGCGGCCTGGTGCGCTACGTGGTGCTGCGCGCCGCCAACGTCAGCCTGCCGCGCACCACCGAGGCAATGGGCGAGCGCGGCGTGGCGCTGGATCGCGGCCAGGTAGCCTCGGGCGACCTGGTGTTCTTCAACACCACCGGCCGCGCCAACTCGCACGTCGGCATCTACGTCGGCCAGAACCGCTTCGTGCACGCGCCGTCCACCGGCGGCACCGTGCGCCTGGAGGACATGGGCAAATCCTATTGGGCGTCGCGCTACAACGGCGCCCGGCGCGTGGCCAGCGCGGCCGTCCCGCCACCGATGCCCGCGCGGCCTCAGCCGCAATTGCCGACGCCGGAGGCTCCTGCCGCCCCGCCGGCCSGGGACGACGACCCCATCGCCGCCTTCGCCAATCGCTAGGTTCGGCGTGCCGGGCATCCCGCGCCCAACAAAAAACCAGGCATGACGCCTGGTTTTTTTGGGGCAGTGCCGACAGCGGGATGTCGCCTCAGAGCACGTGCAAGCCGATCCACCATGCAATCGCCGCCATGAAGGCAGACGCAGGAATGGTCAGCACCCAGGCCCAGACGATATTGCCGGCCACGCCCCAGCGCACGGCCGAAGCCTTCTGCACCGAACCTACGCCGACGATGGCGCCGGTGATGGTGTGGGTGGTGGAGACCGGCACGCCCAGCGCCGAAGCGATGAACAGCGTGATCGCCCCGCCGGTCTCGGCGCAGAAGCCGCCCACCGGCTTGAGCTTGGTGATCTTCTGGCCCATGGTGCGCACGATGCGCCAGCCACCGAACATGGTGCCCATGCCGATCGCCACGTAGCAACTGACGATGACCCACACCGGCGGTTCGCCGCCGCCCTGCGCCACATGGCCGCTGGCGATCAGCAGCATCCAGATGATGCCGATGGTTTTCTGCGCATCGTTGCCGCCGTGGCCCAGGCTATAGAGCGAGGCCGAGATCAGCTGCAGCCGGCGGAACCAGCGGTCCACGCGGGAYGGCGGCGTGCGGAAGAAAGTCCAGGCCACGATCACCATCATCAGCGAACCGAGCACGAAGCCCAGCAGCGGGGAGATCACGATGAACGCAACGGTCTTCGCCAGGCCACCGCCCACCAGCGCGCTGGTGCCGCCCTTGGCCACCGCGGCGCCCACCAGCCCGCCGATCAGCGCGTGCGACGACGACGAGGGAATGCCGTAGTACCAGGTGATCAGGTTCCAGGCGATGGCGCCGACCAATGCGCCGAAGATGACGTGGTGGTCGACGATATGGACGTCGATGGTGCCCGTTCCCACCGTGGCCGCCACCTTGAGGTGGAAGATGAAGATGGCCACCACATTGCACATGGCGGCCATGGCCACGGCGTGGTGCGGCTTGAGCACGCCCGTCGATACCACCGTGGCGATCGAGTTGGCGGCATCGTGGAAGCCGTTCATGAAGTCGAACAGCAAGGCGAGGCCCACCAGCAAGGCGATCACCCACAAGCTCATTTGTATGGTCTGCATGCCGATTCGTGCCTCAGGCGTTTTCCAGGACGATGCCTTCGATGATGTTGGCGACGTCCTCGCACTTGTCGGTGATGGTTTCCAGTTGCTCGTAGATGGCCTTGAGCTTGATCAGCCGTTTCACGTCGGTCTCGTCGCGGAACAGCYTCGACATGGCCGAGCGCATCACGCGGTCCGCCTCGGACTCGAGCTGGTCGATCTGCTGCGCCGTCTTGAGGATGGCGCTGGCATTGCTCATGTCTTCGAGCAGCCCGACCGCGATCTTGACCTGGTCGCAGCACTGCACGCAGATCGAGGCCAGCTTGCGCGCTTCGTCGGTCAGGCTGGTCACGTCGTACAGCGAGATGGTCTCCGCCACGTCTTCCATCAGGTCGAGGATGTCGTCCATGGTGGTGATGAGCTTGTGGATCTCATCGCGGTCCAGCGGCGTGATGAAGGTCTTGTGCAGCAGGTCGATGGTGTCGTGCGTGATGCGGTCGGCCTTCTTTTCGGTGGCCTGGACGCGGCGCGCGTGTGCCTCGGCATTGGGCAGGTCGTTGACCAGCACTTCCAGCTCGCGGGCGGCGGTCACCGCGCAATCGGCATGCTGGTTGAAGTATTCGAAGAACTTGCCCTCCGTGGGCATGAATCGGCCGAACATGGGTTGTTCCTTGTCACGACGCGTTAGCGCCGCTGGTTGTTGCTGAGTGGGTTGCTGGATCAGCCAGTCGTGCATTGAATGACAGCCGCCTCGCGGCGGCTGTCATCAAAACGCAATATTTTACAGGCATGTGGGGCGAAGCCGCGCCTCTTTGATGTGCGGCGCCGGCGATCCGCCTTCCCGGCGGCGCCGGCTGCCCGGCAAGCCGCGCCGGGCCTGGGCTTCAGTTGTCGTTGTCGAAGAAGGCGGGGCCGCCGCTGAAGTTGTCGAACTTCGTGAACTGGCCCAGGAATGTCAGCCGCACGGTCCCGATCGGGCCGTTACGCTGCTTGCCGATGATGATTTCCGACGTGCCCTTGTCCTGCGAGTCCGGGTTGTAGACCTCGTCGCGGTAGATGAACAGGATCACGTCGGCATCCTGTTCGATAGCGCCGGATTCGCGCAAGTCGGACATCACCGGCCGCTTGTTGGGGCGCTGTTCCAGGCTTCGGTTCAACTGCGACAGCGCAATCACGGGGCAGTTGAGCTCCTTGGCCAGGCCCTTGAGCGAACGCGAGATTTCCGAGATCTCGGTGGCGCGGTTTTCACCGCCGCCCGAGCCCGACATCAGCTGCAGGTAGTCGATGATGATCAGGCCGAGCTGGCCGCACTGGCGCGCCAGCCGGCGTGACCGGGCGCGCAGCTCCATCGAGCTCAGCGCCGGGGTTTCGTCGATGAACAGCTGGGCATCGTTCATGCGCTGGATGGCATGCGTCAGGCGCGGCCAGTCTTCGTCGAGCAGGCGGCCGGTACGCAGGCGGTGCTGGTCCAGCCGGCCCACCGAGCCGAGCATACGCATGRCCAGCTGCGTGCCCGCCATTTCCATGGAGAACACCGCCACCGGCAGGCCCTGCTCCACCGCCACATGCTCGCCGATGTTCAGCGAGAACGCGGTCTTRCCCATSGAGGGSMGGCCYGCMACGATGATCARGTCGCCSGCCTGCATGCCGCTGGTCATGCGGTCCAGGTCGATAAAGCCGGTCGGTACGCCGGTCACATCGGTGCTGGAATCCCGGTGGTACAGCTCGTCGATGCGCTCCACCACCTGGGTCAGCAGCGGCTGGATCTCCTGGAAGCCCTTCTGCCCGCGCGAGCCTTCCTCGGCGATGGCGAAGACCTTGGATTCGGCCTCATCGAGCAGTTCCCGCACTTCGCGCCCCTTGGGCGCGAACGCGGCGGTGGCGATGTCGTCGGCCACGGTGACCAGCTTGCGCAGCACAGAGCGCTCGCGCACGATCTCCGCATAGCGGCGGATATTGGCTGCGCTGGGCGTGTTCTGCGCCAGCGAATTCAGGTAGGCCAGTCCGCCCACCTCCTCCGCCTTGCCGGCTCCCTGCAACACCTCGTAGACGGTGATGACGTCGGCAGGCTTGGTAGCAGCGATCAGCCGGGAGATGCTCTGGAAGATCATCCGGTGATCGAAGCGATAGAAGTCCGCTTCGGACAGGAAATCGGCGATACGGTCCCAGGCGGCGTTGTCCAGCAACAGGCCACCGAGTACCGATTGCTCGGCCTCGATGGAGTGTGGTGGAACCTTGAGATTATCTAGTTGGGGGTCTGCGACGGGCGCGTTCATGGGGAGGGATTATAACGGTGGCCGGGCCCCCGTCGCAGGAGAAATCGCGGCTGTCAGCCATCGTCCGCGATGAAGTGACGGCGGGACGACCAGCCTGTCGCAATGAAGCCCAAAGCAAAAAAGGCAGGAGCGCTTGGCCCCTGCCTTTTTTGTTGTTGCCAGCAATCGATGCCCGCCGCCAGCCCCTGAGCGGGGCCCGCGGTGGCATCGAATCCGGTCTTAGACGTGCTCGCCCAGGACGGCGATGGTCACATCGACCAGCACGTCCGTGTGCAGCGAAACGCTGACCGGATGATCGCCAACGACCTTCAGCGGGCCGTTCGGCAGGCGCACTTGCGCCTTCTCGATCTTGAAGCCTTGGCCTTCCAGGGCTTCGGCGATGTCGGCGTTGGTGACCGAACCGAACAGGCGGCCGTCCACACCCGACTTCTGGGTGATCTGCACGGTCAGGCCGTTCAGCTTTTCGCCTTCGGCTTGCGCAGCGGCCAGCTTCTCGGCGGCGGCCTTTTCCAGCTCGGCGCGCTTGACTTCGAACTCGCTGATGGCGGTCTGGGTCGCACGGCGGGCCTTCTTGTTCGGGATCAGGAAGTTACGGGCGTAGCCGTCCTTCACGCGAACGATGTCACCCAGGTTGCCCAGGTTGATGACTTTTTCCAGCAGAATGATTTGCATCGTGTTTTCTCCTTGACGGACCTAGGGCCGATCAGTTCTTGTGCAGGTCGGTGTAGGGCATCAGCGCGAGGAAACGCGCGCGCTTGATGGCCGTATCGAGCTGACGCTGATAGTGAGCCTTGGTACCGGTCAGGCGGGCCGGCGTGATCTTGCCGTTGTCGCCGATGAAATCCTTCAGGGTGTCCAGATCCTTGTAGTCGATCTGTTCCACGCCAGCCACGGTGAAGCGGCAGAAGCGCTTGCGCTTGAACAGCGGGTTCTGCTGTTGGAAGCGCTTCTTGTTCTTGTTGTCACGTTTGACGAATGCCATGATTCAATCCTTTTCGAATGCTTTACATCCAGTGATGTGAAAGACGAGAGCCTTGCTGTTGCGGTGCTTGCGAGCGAGGAATCCTTCGCAGTCGAGCATCGCGCCGAGCGGGGTACGCTCGAGCCGTTGCCCAACCTGGCCGATTCCCATGGCGGCGATGGCAAATTCCACCTGCCTGGGCGTTTGCGCCTCGACGGTCTGGCCCGCGTACTGCAAGATGCAGTTGACGACGGGGACGCCTGCCGGGGTGTAGCGCAAGGCATCGCGTTCGGCGAGGGTTGCGCAGAGCCTTAACTGGTTCAACGCTGCCTCCCTTCCCGATGCCTGTACCCATGCCCGCCCGCGCCGCCGCGACGCCTCACGTACTCAGCGTCTGCGGCAACCGCAACGGTCCGCACTTACGCGGCCGGGGCTTCGCTGGTCTGTTGCGCGGCCTTGCGGGCTTCTTCGCGCTGCACTTCCTTCATCATCGGGGACGGTGCGGTTTCGGCCTTCTTGGTCTGAACGATGAGGTGGCGCAGCACCGCGTCGTTGAACTTGAACGCGTGTTCGAGTTCAGCCAGGGTTTCCTTGCCGCATTCGATGTTCAGGCAAACGTAGTGAGCCTTGGCCAGCTTCTGGATCATGTAGGCCATCTGACGGCGGCCCCAGTCTTCCACGCGGTGGATCTGGCCTTCCTGCGACGTGACCAGCGTCTTGTAACGCTCGATCATGGCCGGAACTTGTTCACTCTGGTCCGGATGGACGATAAATACGATTTCGTAATGACGCATTGACGCTCCTTTTGGATAAGCCACCCGGGCGCCATGTCCGGTGCGGCAAGGTTGGATAGCCTTAAAGTATAGCGCGCTTTCGCCTTACTCGGCAAGTCGCTTCAACTCCCCGCGAACAGCGCCTGCAGCGCGACCGGATCGGACGCCAGCGCGGGAGTCCCCGCCAGGGCAAACAGCAGGAGCACGCGTGCCTTATAAGGATTCAGGTTGCCGGCCGCAACGAAAACACCGGACGCCGGCCGCGGCGCCACCGGAATCGCCACATGACCCGCACCGGTGCGCGAACTGCGCACGACCGCCACGCCGGCCGCGGCCGCCTCGGCCAATGCCTCGGCCAGCGACTGGTGGATCGAGCCGTTGCCCGCGGCCGCCACGACAAGACCGTTCACGCCCGCCCCGACCAGCGCGTCGACGACCACCCGGCCCGGCTCCGCATAGCTGGCGAGAATCTCCACCTTGGGCCAGGCCTGCGGCATCGGCATGGCCGCGGCCGGCAACCGCGCCGGGGCGCGCGTGAAGCCCACGAAGTCATCCTGCACATAACCGACCGGCCCGCCCGCTGGCGAAGCGAAGGCGTTCACTGCCGACGTGTGCGCCTTCACAACGTCGCGCGCGGCGTGGATCTCCTGGTTGATGACCAGCAGCACGCCCTTCCCCACCGCCTGCGCGTGGCTGGCCACACGCACGGCGTCGAGCAGGTTCAGCGGCCCGTCGGCCGACAACGAGGTCGAAGGCCGCATGGCCGCGGTCAGCACGATGGGCAGCCCGACGGGACAAGCGAGGTGCAACACCATCGCCGTCTCTTCGAGCGTGTCGGTGCCGTGCGTCACGACAATGCCGGCAACGTCGGGTTGCGCGGACCAGAAGCGGATGCGCTCGACCAGCCTCGACCAGAGCGCGAACGACATGTCCTTGCTATCTACCTGGGCGACCTGCTCGGCCTCGATGCGGGCCACACTGCCGAGCGCCGGCACCGCGCCAAGCAAGGACGCCACCGGCACCGTGGCCGCCTGGTATTTGGCGCTACTGGCCGGATTGGAGGAGGAACCTGCGATGGTGCCGCCGGTGGCGAGCACGACGACGCGACGCAATAGGGACATGGCGGGGGACGTGTTGGAATCCGGATTCAAAAGACACGAAATCAGCGATTTGCGTGCCGCGGATTGTAACTCGCTTACCGCCCCACACTTGCGACCAGCACAACCCGCCTGGCGTGCGACAAAGCGCCTGTCGATGAGCAGCCTCCCAAAATTCCGCTTGCACTTCACTCGATACTGTATAAAATCACAGCATACTGTTTAAACATACAGTGCTTTCACATACGGCGACCATGGCGACCCTGACACCGCGACAGCAGCAGATTTTCGACCTGATTCGCAGCACCCTCCAGCACACCGGCTTCCCGCCCACCCGTGCCGAGATCGCCGCCAAGTTCGGCTTCTCCTCGCCCAACGCCGCAGAAGAACATCTGCGCGCCCTGGCACGAAAAGGCGTGATCGAACTCACGCCTGGCGCGTCGCGCGGCATTCGCCTCAAGGTATGGCGCAGCGACTCGGAACTGCCCGACCAGTTCTCCCTCCCCATGGCCGGCGTGATGCAACTGACGCTGCCGCTGGTCGGGCGTGTCGCCGCAGGTAGCCCAATCCTTGCGGCCGAGCATATCGACCGCCAGTATCAGGTCGATGCCTCGGTATTCGAAGTCCAGCCCGACTACCTCCTTCGCGTCCGCGGCCTGAGCATGCGCGACGCCGGCATCCTCGACGGCGACCTACTCGCCGTCAAACGCGCCAGCGAAGCCGCCAACGGCAAGATCGTCGTAGCCCGCCTCGGCGACGACGTCACTGTCAAACGCCTCAACCGACGGGGCGACACCATCGAACTGATCGCAGAGAACCCCGACTTCGCCAGCATCATCGTTGAGCCCGGCCGCGAAGAGTTCTCGCTCGAAGGCATTGCCGTCGGCCTGATTCGTACCGGCGCCTTCTGACGATTCAACAAGTGCGGCTGGAGCGGGCCTGCCCCGCATCAAGCTGCACCCGTTTGTGCCAACGCCACCCGCGCCGCGGGTGCCGCCAACTGTTGTTGCAAATTACCAGGTGTAGCCATGCTGCCAGCCAACCGCTTCTCCGCCCGCCGCCCCGTCAAGCCCGTCCCGTTCCGCCAGTCCAAGGGCGTGCGTATCTATCAGGGCGCGCAACGCCGCACCATGGTCGGCAGCATGGCAGCCATCTGCCGCATGCTCGAACTGGAAGATCTCCCCAAGCTCTCCGCGTGAAATCGCGTTGCGTATCCCTCGATTCAACGGCGCCCTGGCATCACGAAAAAATTTGAGCGAAGTACTAGCC
>NZ_JBFTND010000232.1:0-10865 GCF_056397305.1 Cupriavidus sp. 05N40 | reverse complement strand
CCCGCCCACCGCACGACTTCGCGCCACCCCCACCTTTATCGCAGGAACCCCCGGATGTTGAACCGTACCCAGAAGATCCTTATCGCCGTCGTCGCCTTGGCCGTGCTCGGCATGCTCTGGCTGACCGGCAACCACGAGCAGCAGATGCTGGAGCCCGCCGCGGAGCAAGCCGCGCCGGCAGTGGCGGCAGCCGATGCCTCGGCCGCCGCCGCCGAGGCGGCCAGCATCGCGCGCGGCGTGCCGCGCAACGGCACGCTGGACCCGATCAGCATCGACCCGCAACGCTCCACCGATATCCTGCCGCAGTACCAGGCCGACAAGATGGTGGATGACTACCAGGAGAACGCCGGCGCGGCGGACGGCCGCTACCGCGGCCAGTATTTCATCGTGGAAGGCGTGGCCAGCGGCGTGCGGCGCGAGAGCGGCGATACCGTATTCCTCGATATCCGCTCCAACAGCCCGACCCTGGTGGTGCGCGCCAAGCTGCTGCCGCAGCAGATCTGCGGGCCGGCCGGGCGCGTGTGCGGAGTGGAAGCGCGCGCCACCATGGTCCGGCGCGGCCAGAAGGTGGCGGTGGAATGCACCGGCGCGGGCCAGGTAGAGGGCTCGCCGATTCTGGATGACTGCCTGGTGCGCGGCGGCGCGAACTAGTCGCCCACCGCGTTTGTCCCCGATCGCGCCGCCCGGTTCCGGCGCCAATTCTCGTCTCCCAGCATGCAAACCCTGCTTTCCGTCCTCGCCCTGACCATCCTGATCGTGACCGCGGTCGGCGTGGTCTCGCCACCGTYCATCAGCAATGCCTTCCTGAAAGGGCGCCCGGTGGGGCGCCTGCAGATCCTGCTGGTGGGGGTCTTCCTCGCCGCGATCTGCCTGGTGGCGGTCGGCAGCCTGTCGACCCCGCTGGCGGCCAGCTAAGCGGCCAGCCAAGTGACCAGCCAGGCGCCTGGCTCAGTGCCCGGCCAGGCGGCAGCCGGCGCACTTCATGGCGCGCCAACGCGGCGCATGCGGTACTTTTTCCGTTCGCGCCCGGCCGAAAGCGCCGCCCTCAATACTTGTAGGACACATCCCACAGGAGGATCGGCGCGGCGTCGATGATAGAGAGCGGCGGCGCCGTCTATCTTTCCATCACGATACAAACAAATGACAACGAGGCGACAACCGCCACCGCGCTCCGCCGAAGTCCGGCAGTAACGCAGGCCGGGCCGAACATCATGATGGAATACCTTCTCCCGGGCAGTATCACCACGCCGCAAGCCCAGGCACTCGCCAGCATCCTGGCCATCACGCGCCGCGAATGGCAGGTTGCAGAAGGTGGTTCGCCGGGACCGGCCGAGCGGCACAACGATGCACACACCGGCCCGGCCGGACAGCCTCGCGAGGGCCACGCCGGCCGTGCCGCCGGTTGCTCCGCTGCCGCCAGCGCCGATCCCGGCTCCCGACAGCACCGCCGCGAGCAGTTTGCCCGGCGTGCCGCGCGCGCCTTCGAAGCGCAGGTGATGGCACTGCGCTGCCGCCAGGCCTTCGTGCTCTGAGCCGGTGTTCCGAGCCGGTCCCCGCGCGCACGCCGCGCGCCGGCGGACCCGTTTTCCTGCTCTGTTCCTTCGATTGACCGCGCACCGATCGCCTAAAGTTGGCGGGCGCGCGCACCGACTGCACGCGTGCCCACGCCATGCGCCCAGGAACATCATGAAAAAAGCATTGCTAGCCGCCAGCCTAGGCCTGCTGGCCACCGGCTGCGCCACCTACCAGGCGGTCGTGCCGGTCGACCGCGGCGACCGTATCGCCTCCGTGCAGCCCGCCGACGGCACGCTGTTCTGCGTGATCAGCAACCAGGCCAGCGGCAACGCCTACCTGGACGCCATGCGCGATTCGGTGCAGGCGCGCGGCTTCGAGTTCAAGGTGCTCGGGCCCGGCTCGTCGGTGGCAGCGTGTCCCTATACCGCCACCTACAACGCGCAGCGGCAGTCTTACTGGCGCGATTTCATCAGTACGGTGGATATCGTCGTCTATATCAACGGCGAGCGCGCCGGCCAGGCGAAATACGATGCCTTGCGCAGCGCCGGCGGCATCAACCTGAGCAACTTCGTGCCACCCGAGATGAAGATCGAGGAACTGGTCGACCAGTTGCTGCCGGGCATGCGGCCGAAGCCGGCCACCGCCGGCACGCCGGCAACCCCCGCCAAGCCAGCCTGAACACCTCCACCGCCTGACGCGGCTCCTGCAGCTCCTGCGGCAGCCCCCACACTCTGTGCGCGGCGAGCGCTGCCTTCCCGGCCATGCTCAGCCGACCAGCTGGCCCAGCCGCACCACGGTCACGCCGGGGCGAAGCTGGCGCAGCGAGGGCATCACCAGCACGCAGTCGGCGTACGGCGTCACCACCGGTTCGCCGTCGCGCCAGCCGATCACGCTGCCGGCGTCGGGGAAGGTTTCCAGCCCGGTATAGGGGCCGGCGAACCGGAAGTCCATGCTGGAGGCCACCACCGGCTCGGTCACGCGTACCACCCGCTGCGGCTGCAGCGGCTGCAGCGGCTGCAGCCAGCCGGCGGGCACATCGGCGGCGTCGATGATGCCGGCGTCGAGCAGGAAGCGGGCGGTGCTGTCCTTCGCCACGCCCACGGCGGCGGCTTCCCAGTGCTGGCCGCATTCGATCAGCAGGGCGTTCTTCGCGCTGGCGGCGTCGCCGAAGCCTTCGTAGTCGCGCATGCGGCGGCCTTCGGGGTGGCCTTCGTCGACGATCACATTGGCCGGCGCGCCGACCGCGCGCGCCAGTCCGATGCCCTTGTCGAGCGGGCCGGAGACGATCAGCGGCAGGCTCTTCTCGTGCATCGAGTGCAGGTCCAGCAGCAGGTCCACGGTGTCGATCACCGGGCGCATGGCGCGCGCGCGGCGCAGCTCGGACGAGTCGCGGCCGGTGTCGTCGAGCACGGCGGCGGTCCACACGCGGTTGAAGTCCTGGTCCACGTAGCGCGAGGCATCGGGCCTGGCCGCATCGAAGGTGTGGTACGCGTCGACATTGGCGAAGGCCAGCGTCAGGCGGCCGCGGCGCGGGCGCAGGCCCGCATCCAGCAGCGCCTTGACGGTGATGGCGCCGCACACCTCGTTGCCGTGCGTGAGCGCGTTGACCATCACGTGCGGGCCGGGCACGCCGCTGTCGAAGGTGTGCACATAGGGCACGCCTGCGTTGCCGGCGGCGTAGGGGCGGATATCGGGAAACTCGACTTCGACCGGATAGGCGTCGAAGGTGGGGGCTGGGGTGGTCATGTGTGTGGTTGGCAGCTTGCCTGTGATAGCGGGGGGATCGGGAAGCGCGGCGGCCCGTGCGGCCACCGCCGGCAGCAGGCAAATGGTACGCCTGCTGCGCTTCGTTCGCGCGCCGTTGGTCGTGACGTTATTCGTGAATGCCCGCGGTCTGCACGATGGTCTTGTACTTCACGGTCTCGCGCTTGATGAAGGCGCCGAACTGCGCCGGGCCGCCGGGCGCCACTTCCACGCCGGCCTCGGCCAGCTTCTTCTTCACGTCGGGCATGGCCAGCACGGCCTGCATCTCGGTGTTCAGGCGCTCGCTCACCGCGCGCGGCGTGCCCGCCGGCGCCATCAGGCCGAACCACACGCCCATGTCCACGCCCTTGAGCGCGCTGCTTTCGGCCAGCGCGGGCACATTGGGCGCCACCTGGGCGCGGCGCGACTCGGTCACGCCGTACGCCTTGACGCGCCCGGCCTGGATATGCGGCAGGGCGGACGACAGCACCATCACGGCGAGATCGATCTGCCCGCCGAGCAGGTCGGTGGACATGGCCGATGCGCCCTTGTAGGGCACGTGCGTGATGTTGACCTTGCCTTGCTGCTTGATCAGCTCGCCCGCCAGGTTCAGCGGCGTGCCCACGCCGGACGAGGCGTAGGCCAGCTTGCCCGGCTGCGCGCGGGCCAGCGCCATCAGTTCGTCGGCGTTCTTCGCCGGCAGCGCGGACTTGCCCACCAGCACCATCGGCTGCGTGCCGACGAAGGTGATGGGCGCCAGGTCGCGCTCGCCGTCGTAGCGCACGGCGGGGTTGGTCAGGCGCGCGATCGAGACCTCGCTGCCCGAGCCCAGCAGCAGCGTGTAGCCGTCGGCGTCGGCCTTGACCACCTTGGACGCGCCGATGGTGCCGCCGGCGCCGCCCAGGTTTTCGATCACCACGCTCTGGCCCAGGCGCTTGCCCAGTTCCGGCGCGATGGTGCGCGCCACCAGGTCGACGCTGCCGCCGGCGGTGTAGCCCACCACCAGCGAAATCGGCTTGGCGGGCCAGCTTGCGGTGCCGGTGGCGCCGGCAGCCCCGGCGAGCAGGCAGAAGGATGCGGTGGCGGCCGCACGCAGCAGTTTGTTCATGGCTCTCTCTTCCCTTTTGTGGATTCGCGCAATCGCGGACATCTGTGGATATGCGGCGATCTTAGAGAGCGTGCGGGCGCAGCAACGTGCGGCTTTGGCAATGCGGCTTGCCGTTTCGGCAAGGCGCGGGCAAGCGCTAGGCGGCAGCCACGGCAGCGCGCCAGAACGACTCCGCCAGCGGCCGCATGGCGGCGCGCGTGCGGTAGAGCAGGATCTGCATCGCCAGGTCGGCCTCGCCGCCGGGCTCTAGCCCGGCACGCACCAGGCGCCCGGCGTGGAGATCGTCGGCAATCAGCCGCGCCGGCAGCCAGGCCAGCCCCATGCGCTGGCGCACCATCTCGTGCACCGATTCGGCGAAGTCACTCACGGCGATCACCTCGAGCCGGCCGGCCAGCCGGCGCCGCGCGATCTCGCCGTTGACCATGCGCCCGAGCGTGAGCGTCTCGGCGTACGCGATCATCGGCACCGGCGCGCGCTGGCCGCGCGCGAGCAGCCTGAATTGCGGCCCGCCGCCGTCCGCCGCGGCGCTCACGCAGACCAGCCGCTCCTCGCCCGCCAGGTGGCACAGGTAGCGTGTGTCGTCCAGCGTCACGGGTTGCGCGGGCGAGTTGTAGCAGAGCAGGAAATCGGCGTCGCCTTCGGTGAACATGGCCAGCGCGTCATGCGTGGAGAAGGTGGACAGGCGCGTGCGGAAACCCGCCGCCACCGGGTCGTTGCGCAGCGCCTGGCGCAGGCCGGCGAGCCAGGCCGGCACCATCGAACGCGCCAGCGTCTTGCCGGTGGCGATCACCACCGTGCTGGCATCGGCGCGATGCGCCGCCCGCAGCGACAGGCGCGCCTCGTCCAGCGTGCGCAGCGCGCTTTGCGCGGCTTCGAGGAACTGGCGTCCTTCGTCGGTCAGCCGCACCGGGAAGACGCTGCGGTCGATCAGCGGCGCGCCGGCCCATACCTCGAGCGCCTGCATGCGGCGCCCGAACGCGGGCGGCGTGACATTGCGCAGCTCGGCCGCGCGCGCGAGGCTGCCGGCCTGGGCCAGGCACACGAAATCCTCGAGCCAGCGGATATGCATGGGCGTTGCGCGCGAGGCGCGGTGGGGCGCGGCGAACCGCGGCAGAGTTGCAGGGGGCGGCGCCGCGCGGGCCATGCGGGGCAGCGGCGCCGCGGACATTGTAGCGGCATGGGCGCGGTGCGCGGCCGCGGCATGCGCGACCAGCCTCAGCGCGGCGCGGCGCGGCGCGGCGCGGAATTAGAACCAACGCTCCAATTTCGCGCTTGTGAAACGCGCGCGGCACYCGATAGGCTCCGTACAACCGTTTCAAGCATCCGTTTGCCGGCAGGGCGCCGGGCGGGCACAGCCTTGAATTTCGCAGGGGTCATACGCATGACGATAAGAGAGACGCCCCCCATGGAGACAGGAAAAAGGACCGCAGGAGACACCAAGGCCCGCATTCTCGATGCCACCGAGCGCCTGTTCATCGAGGTCGGCTATGAAGCCACGTCGCTGCGGCAAGTGACATCGCGCGCGATCGTCAACCTGGCTGCCGTCAACTACCACTTCCGCAGCAAGGAAATCATGATGCAGGCGGTGCTGGGGCGCCGGCTGGATCCGCTCAACACACGGCGCCTTGCCGTGCTGGATGCCTGCGAGGCGCGCTGGCCGGGCAAGCAGATCCGCTGCGARCACGTSATGGGCGCGCTGTTCGTGCCCGCGCTGCAGATGGCRCGCSAGCCCGAGACCGGCGGGCCATCCTTCATGCGGCTGCTGGGGCGCGTGTATTCCGACACCTCGCCGTTCATCCAGTCCTACTTGCGCGGCCACTACGCGCCGGTGTTCGGCCGCTTCTCCGACGCGTTCGCCCGCGCGCTGCCGGAAATCCCGCCGCAGGAACTGGGCTGGCGCCTGAACTTCGCGCTCAAGGCGCTGGCCGGCGTGCTGGCCGGCGACGAGCTGGGCAAGCTGCTGCCGGCCTTCACGCAGGGCAGGGACATGAGCGACGCGCACGTGCTGGCCCAGCTGAGCGCGATGGTGATCGCCGCGCTCAAGACGCCGGTGCCCGCCAGCCAGCAACTGTGCGCGCTGCAGGACGTGTTCCGGATCGGCGAGACCCAGCATGCCGAAGCGCGCGCCGAGCAGGACACGCTGAATGCACTGATGGCAGAACAGGCGCAACGCGCCGAGACGCAAGCGGCGGCCGCGCGCAAGACGCGCCGCGCGGCACGCAACGAGGGCACCACGCGCGCCGCCGTCGCCAGCATGGCGGTGCGCGAGGCGCGCGAGCATCCCCCCATCGTCTTCCCGAGCAATCCGCTCGACGACTGGATGCGTACCCGCTCCAGGACCTAGCGCGGCTCCCGCACAGGCGCGTGCCAGCCAACCGCCGGCGTGCGCCTGGACTACGCGGCCTGCCTGACGCCTTTCGCCATCTCGGTGGTGGCATGCCAGCCCAGCGCAACGTAGAGCGAGCGGCCCATCTCGGTGGCGTGCAGGATGGCGTACTGGACATCGCGCCGTGCGAATTCGTCCTCCGCCAGCTGCATCAGCCTGCGTCCCAGGCCCTGCTTGCGGTGTGACTTCTCCACGTACACATTGAGCACGTAGCCGCGCTTGTCCTGGGTGGGGTGGGCAGGGTGGGGCGGCCAGTCGATGGCCATCAGGCCGATGCCCGCCACCGCCTGCCCGTGATCCATCAGCACGAAGCCGAAGTAGCTGCCATCGCCCAGGCGCGGCGCCAGCCACGGGCGGAAGCGCCCGGTCATGGTGCGCAGCACGTCGTCGCTGCGGCCGGCCTCGCGGAACATCTCCTCCCGGTGCCGGCAAACGAGATCGATATCGTCGGGACCAAGTTCGCGCACTTCCATGGCTGGCTTCCTTGCGGCTGGCTGGAGATCTGGGAATCGCCATCCTAACGCAGGCAGGACGATTCGCAAACGTCGTTCCGCACGCCGGGCCGGTGCGCGCAGGCACAAAAAAAGCGAAGCGCCGGAGCGCTTCGCTTCAGGCCTTCCCCGGCATGCCGGGGAAGGCAGGACAAAAAGACTGCTGTCTTACTGCGTGTTCACCACCGGCTTGACGCTGTCGGCCGAGGCCACCGCACCGGACTCGATCAGTCCGCCGCCGAGCGCGCGGTACAGGTCGATGGCGTTGTTCAGGCGCAGCTGCCGCGCCTGGATCAGCGCCTGGTCGGCGTTGAACAGCTCGCGCTGCGCGTCGAGCTGGTCGAGCTGGCTCGATATGCCGCTGCGAAAACGCACGGTGGACAGCTCGAAGCGCGCCAGTTCGGCATTGCGCACCTGCTCCTGGCTCTGCACCTGATCTWCCAGCGTGCCGCGCGCCACCAGCGCGTCCGCCACTTCCGCGAAGGCCGTCTGGATGGTCTTCTCGTAGTTGGCGATCTGGATGTTCTTGCGCACGTTGGCCAGATCCAGGTTGGACAGGTTGCGGCCGTAGTCGAAGATCGGCAGCACCAGCTGCGGCGCGAACGACCACACGCCGGTGCCGGCATCGAACAGGCCCGAGAACGACGGGCTGATCGAGCCGGCGTTGGCGGTGAGCGTGATGCGCGGGAAGAAGGCCGCGCGCGCCGCGCCGATATTGGCATTGGCCGACAGCAACTGCTGCTCGGCCTGGCGGATGTCGGGGCGCTGCTCGAGCAGGTCCGACGGCAGCCCGGCCGGGATGTCGCTGATGATGCGCTCGTCCGACAGGTGCATGGCCTGCGGCAGGTTCTCGATGCTGCCCAGCGGCTTGCCCACCAGCACTTCGAGCGCGTTCTGGGCCTGCGCGCGCTGGCGCGCGAGCTGCGCGGCGGAGACGCGCGCCTGCGCCACCAGCGACTCGTTGTCGCGCAGGTCCAGCGCCGACGTGGCGCCGGCGTTGAAGCGCTGGCGCGACAGGCTCAGCGTGTACTCGCGCGTCTTCAGCGTGTTCTGCGCCAGCTCGTACTGCTCGGCGAAGGAACGCTCGGACAGGTAGGCCTTGGCCACTTCCGAGACCAGCGAGATCTGCGCCGAGCGGCGCGCTTCCTCGGTGGAGAAGTACTGCGACAGCGCGGCGTTCGACAGGCTGCGCACGCGGCCGAAGAAATCCAGCTCGTACGACGTGATGCCGGCGCCAACCTGGTAGAACTCCGAGACCGCGGTGGCGGCCTGGCCGCCGAACTGCGCGCCCGAGAGGCGCTGGCGCGTGTAGCCGCCGGTGGCGTTGACCGTGGGCAGCAGGTCCGCGCGCTGCACCTGGTACTGCGCGCGCGCTTCCTCGATGCGCAGCGCGGCGGTGCGCAGGTCGCGGTTGTTCTCGAGCGAGGCGGCGATCAGCACCTGCAGGCGCGGGTCGTGGAAGAACTCGCGCCAGCCGATCGCGCTGGCCGGGCGGGTCTCGCCGCTCTTCACCTCGGCCGCGGCGTAGCCTTCCGGCGCGCCCGGATACTGCGTGGCCACCGGCGGGGCGGGACGCTCATAGGTCGGCGCCAGCGTGCAGCCCGAGAGGACGCCCGCCACCAGCAACAGCGTGGTCAGTGTCTTTGTCATGTCAAAGTTCCTGTTTGGGTTCGAGCCACTTCTGCTCTTGCTCTTGCTCGTGGTCGGCCTCGGGCTTGCGGCCCTTGAAGCGGCTGCGGATCACCACGAAGAACACCGGGACCAGGAAGATCGCCAGCACCGTGGCGGTGACCATGCCGCCGATCACGCCGGTGCCGATGGCGCGCTGGCCACCGGACCCCGCGCCACTGGCGATCGCCAGCGGCAGCACGCCCAGGATAAAGGCCATCGACGTCATCAGGATCGGGCGGAAGCGCAGGTGCACCGCCTCGAGCGTCGCGTCGATCACGCTGCGGCCCTGCGCCTGCAGGTCCTTGGCGAATTCCACGATCAGGATGGCGTTCTTCGCGGACAAGCCGATCGTGGCGATCAGGCCGACCTTGAAGTACACGTCGTTGGGCATGCCGCGCAGCGTCACGCCGAGCAGCGCGCCGAGCACGCCCAGCGGCACCACCAGCAGCACCGACACCGGGATCGACCAGCTCTCGTAGAGCGCGGCCAGGCACAGGAACACGATGATCAGCGACAGCGTGTACAGCATCGGCTCCTGCGAGCCGGCCAGGCGTTCTTCATAGGACTGGCCAGACCACTCGAAGCCGAAGCCCGGCGGCAGCTTGGCGAAGTTCGCTTCCATGATCTTCATGGCCTCGCCGGTACTGCGGCCGGGCGCGGCCTGGCCGGCGATCTTCACCGCCGGCAGCCCGTTGTAGCGCTCCAGGCGCGGCGAGCCCATGATCCACTTCGACGTGGCGAACGCGGCGAACGCGACCATCTCGCCGCTCGCGTTCCTCACGCGCAGCTTGGTCAGGTCGTCGGGCAGCTTGCGGTCGCCGCCTTCGGCCTGCGCGATCACCTTGCGCACGCGGCCTTCGTAGATGAAGTCGTTCACGTAGGACGAGCCGAACGCGATGCCCAGCGTCTGGTTGATGCTGGCCACCGAGACGCCGAGCGCGCGCGCCTTCTCGCGGTCGATGTCGATCTGCAGCTGCGCCGCGTCCTCCTGGCCTTCAGGACGCACGCCGGCCAGCTCGGGGCTCTTGGCCGCCATGCCCAGCATCATGTTGCGCGCTTCCATCAGCTTGGCGTGGCCCTGGCCGGAGCGGTCCTGCAGGCGGAAGTCGAAGCCCGAGGAGTTGCCCAGCTCGGAAATAGCCGGCGGGTTGAGCGGGAAGATGATGGCGTCCTTGATGAAGGACAGCGCGCCGAACGCGCGGCCCACCAGTGCCTGCGCGGTCTCGTTGGCGCCGGTGCGCTCCTTCCAGTCCTTGAGCTTCACGAACGCGATGCCGCCGTTCTGGCCACGGCCGAAGAACGAGAAGCCGGCCACCGTGATCATCTGGTCCACCACCTTCTTTTCCTTCTCCAGGTAGTAGTCCTCGATCTGCTTGAGCACGCCCAGGGTACGCTCCTGGGTGGCGCCGTTGGGCAGCTGCACCACGGTGATCATGTAGCCCTGGTCTTCCTCGGGGAGGAAGGAGGAGGGCAGGCGCTTGTACAGCACCACCACGCCGACCAGGATGACGGCGTAGATGATCAGGTAGCGGCCGGCGCGGCCCAGGATGCGGCCCACCATGCTCTGGTAGCCGGTGGCCGCGCGCGCGAACGTGCGGTTGAACCAGCCGAAGAAGCCGCGCTTCTCGTGGTGGTGCCCGGCCTCGACCGGCTTGAGCAATGTGGCGCACAGTGCCGGCGTCAGCGTCAGCGCGAGCAGCGCCGAGAACGCCATCGACGAGATCAGCGAGAGCGAGAACTGGCGGTAGATGTTACCCACCGAGCCGGCGAAGAACGCCATCGGGATGAACACCGCGGTCAGCACCAGCGTGATGCCGACGATGGCGCCGGTGATCTGGCCCATCGCCTTGCGCGTGGCCTGGCGGGGCGAGAGACCTTCCTCGCTCATGATCCGCTCGACGTTTTCCACCACCACGATCGCATCGTCCACCAGGATACCGATCGCCAGCAC
>NZ_JBFTND010000231.1:0-10997 GCF_056397305.1 Cupriavidus sp. 05N40 | reverse complement strand
GGCCTGCAAGCCCCCGTGTTTGAACAAAGGCGCGCCCGCCGCGGCGCGCCGCCCGAGAATGGAAGAGGAGACAAAATGAGACGCCAGCGCAAAGCCAAGATCGTTGCCACGCTCGGACCGGCCAGCACCGACATCGAAGTGATCCGCCAGCTGTTCGAGGCGGGGGCCGATGTGTTCCGCCTGAACTTCAGCCACGGCAGCCATGAGGACCATCGCCGCCGCTACGACGCGGTGCGCCAGGTCGAGGCCGAGACCGGCCGGCCCATCGCCGTGCTGGCGGACCTGCAGGGTCCCAAGCTGCGCATCGGCACCTTTGCCGCGGGCAAGGTCGCGCTCAAGGCCGGCGACGTGTTCGTGCTCGACAGCGATCCCGGCGCCGGCGACGCCACCCGCGTGCACCTGCCGCATCCGGAGCTGTTCCGCGTGGCCGCGCCGGGCCAGTCGCTGCTGATCGACGACGGCAAGGTGCAACTGAAGATCGAGTCCGTGGCCAGCGGCAGCATCGTCACGCGCGTGGTCAACCACGGCACGCTGTCCGACCGCAAGGGCGTCAACGTGCCCGACGCGGTCATCCCCATCCCCGCGCTGACCGAGAAGGACCGCAAGGACCTCGATTTCGCGCTGGCGCTGGGCGCGGACTGGATCGCGCTGTCCTTCGTGCAGCGTCCGGCCGACATCGTCGAGGCGCGCGAGATCATCGGCACGCGCGCCGGCGTGCTGTCCAAGATCGAGAAGCCGGCCGCGCTGCAGCAGCTCGAGGAAATCGTGCGCGTGTCCGACGCGGTGATGGTGGCGCGCGGCGACCTCGGCGTGGAGCTGCCGCCGGAGCGCGTGCCGGGGGTACAGAAGCGCATCCTGCGCGTGTGCCGCCAGCACGGCAAGCCCATCGTCATCGCCACCCAGATGCTGGAGTCGATGATCGATTCGCCGGTGCCCACGCGCGCCGAGGCCTCCGATGTGGCGAGCGCGATCTACGACGGCGCCGACGCGGTGATGCTGTCGGCCGAGTCGGCCAACGGCCGCCACCCGGTGCCGGCGGTGGCGATCATGGACCGCATCATCAACGAGGTGGAGCGCGATCCGCTCTACCGCAACCTGCTCGACGCCCAGCACGAGGCACCGCTGTCCACGCGCCAGGATGCGATCTGCGCGGCGCTGCGCGAGGTCACCCAGATCATCGGCGCGGTGGCCACGGTGACCTACACCTCGTCGGGCGCCACCGCGCTGCGGGCGGCGCGCGAGCGGCCCTGCGCACCGATCGTCAGCATCACGCCGAACCTGGAGATAGCACGCCGGCTGGCGATCGCCTGGGGCGTGCACTCCACTGTCAGCCCGGACGTGCAGAGCGTGGACGAGATGGTGAACGCGGCCACCCGCGCGGCGCTGGCCGAGGGCTACGCCGAACCGGGCGACCAGATCACCATCGCGGCGGGCATGCCGTTCGGCCAGGGCGGTACCACCAACCTGCTGCGCGTGGCGGAGATCGCCGGCGCCGGGCCCGGGCGGGCGCAGCTTGCCGCGGCGGCAGGCGCCGTTACGGCCTGATACATCGCTCCCATTCGCTGGCTGCACCGCCATTGCTATACTGATCGGCACGCCGTGGCTCTCTTTTGCCGCGGCCACCAACCAGCAATGCGGAGCCACCATGCGTCTCGATGACGAAGCCGAAAGCCAGAATGTAGAAGATCGCCGGGGAGCGGGTTCCGGCGGCTTCGGCGGCTTCGGCGCCGGACCCAAGACGATCGGCATCGGCACCATCATCGTGGCGCTGGCGGCCTCCTACTTTTTCGGCATCGATCCTTCCGTGATCATGCAGGGCGCCTCGGTGCTGCAGGGGCAACAGCAGCAGGCGCAGCCGCAGCATGTGCCCAGCCATGCGCCCGCCACCGACCAGATGACAGTGTTCGTGCGCAAGGTGCTGGGCAATACCGAGCGCACCTGGTCCGGCATCTTCGAAACCGACCTCAACCGCCGCTACGCGCCGCCCACGCTGGTGCTGTTTACCGGCGCCACGCCCACCGCCTGCGGCACCGGCCAGTCGGCCATGGGTCCCTTCTATTGCCCCGGCGACCAGAAGGTCTATATCGACCTGGCTTTCTATGACGAACTGCGCAAGCGCTTCGGCGCGGGCGGCGACTTCGCCCAGGCCTATGTGATCGCGCACGAGGTCGGCCACCACGTGCAGAACCTGCTCGGCGTGTCCGGCAAGGTCGATGCGGCGCGCCGGCGCATGGGCGAGGCGCAGGCCAACCAGCTTTCGGTGCGCGTGGAATTGCAGGCCGACTGCCTGGCCGGCGTGTGGGCCGCCACCGCCGAGCGCCAGAACCAGCAGTTGCTCGAGCCCGGCGATATCGAAGAGGGCCTGAAGGCCGCGGCCGCCATCGGCGACGACCGGCTGCAGCGCCAGGCCCAGGGCTACGTGGTGCCGGAAGCCTTTACCCACGGCACCAGCGAGCAGCGCGTGCGCTGGCTGCGCCAGGGCCTGAGCAGCGGCGACATCCGCAAGTGCGACACCTTCGCGGCCAAGCAGCTTTGAAGCCCGCGCGCGGCTGAGCGGCCGCGCTCTCCTCTCAAGCGCCGACCCTGATGTGGACAATCGGGCACGCAAAGATTGTCCGCGTCACACGCCGTGTCTATAATCGCGGCCATGCCAGTGATCGGGAAGCCGCAGGCGTGACACACTGCTCCGCGCTGCCGGCCCGATTTCCGATTGCCGGTTCCGTCGATTCACGCTGCCGCGTGCCCGTCGTCCGGCGCTGCGTCCTGACGATGCCAGCGGCCGGCTGCCGCCGCTGACACAGCCGCGCCAAAGACAGCCTTCCCCCCAAAAGAACAGTGCTTCGCTGTCCGGCGCGCACGCGCATTGTCGCGCGCCGATCGTTGTTCCACCGCCGCCGGCGGCGGCCTTCGGGCACGTCGGCGCGACCAACACCGAGTCTCTTTTCATGGCGTCCTTTTTTCTTCGCCGGCCCGCCTTTGCGTGGGTGATTGCCATCCTGACCATGGTGGCGGGCCTGATCGCCCTCACCCGCATTCCCATCGCCCAGTATCCGGCGGTGGCGCCACCTACCGTGATCGTCTCGGCCGACTATCCCGGCGCCTCCGCGCGCACCGTGGAAGATGCGGTCACCGCCGTGCTGGAGCAGCAGATGCATGGCATTCCCGGCCTGCTCTACCTGGATGCCAGCAGCGAAGGCGGCACCGCCAGCGTGACGCTGGGCTTTCGCCAGGGTACCGACGCGCAGCTGGCGCAGGTCAATGTGCGCAACCGCGTGATGCAGGCCGAACCACTGCTGCCGGAGGCGGTGCGCCGCGGCGGCATCTATGTCGACCAGGCCAGCGCCAACCCCTTCATGTACGTCTCCCTGGTGTCTGACGACGGCCAGCTCGACGAGACCGCGCTCGGCGATTTCGCCGCCGGCTCGGTGCTGCCCATGCTGCGCCGGCTGCCCGGCATCGGCAAGGCCGAACCCTACGGCGCCGAATATGCGCTGCGCATCTGGTTCGACCCGGACAAGCTCAATGCGCTCGGCCTTACCGCCGCCGACGTGGAGCAGGCCATCAAGGACCGCAACGGCGATGTCACGCCGGGCCAGCTCGGCGGCGCGCCGGCGCTGCCGGGGCAGCCCTTCCAGGCACTGGTGCGCCCGCCGCGCCCGTTGAGCGACCCGGAAGCATTCGGGCGCATCGTGGTGCGCAGCGGCGGCGATGCTTCGCTGGTGCGGCTGCGCGATGTGGCCCGCGTGGAACTGGGCGCCAGCGACTACCGCTTCGGCTCGACGCTGGACGGCAAGGTATCGGCCGCGATCGGCCTCAAGCTGGCGGACGGCGCCAACGTGCTGGCCACCTCGCGCACCGTGCGCGCCGCGCTGGACGACGCCATGCGCAACTTCCCGCCCGGCGTGCGCTATGCGATCTCCGCCGACAACGCGCAGTTCGTCGACCGCTCGATCTGGCGCGTGCTGGCCACGCTGGCCGAAGCCGCGGTGCTGGTGTTCCTGATCCTGTACCTGTTCCTCGGCAACCTGCGCGCCACGCTGATCCCGATGATCGTGGTGCCGGTGTCGCTGCTCGGCACGGTCGCCTGCCTGTATGCCCTCGGCCTGTCGCTCAACGTCATCACGCTGTTCGGCGTGGTGCTGGCGATCGGCATTCTGGTGGACGACGCCATCGTGGTGGTGGAGAACGTGGAGCGCATCATGCGCGAGGAAGGCGTGGACGCGACCGAGGCCGCGGGCCGCTCGATGCGCGAGGTGTCCGGCGCGCTGGTGGCGGTCACGCTGGTGCTGTGCGCCGTATTCGTGCCGATGGCCTTCATGGGCAGCGCGGTGGGCGTGATCTACCGCCACTTCGCCGTCACGCTGGCGATCTCGATCGCGTTCTCGCTGTTCTTCGCGCTGTCGCTGGCGCCGGCAATGTGCGCCAGCCTGCTGCGCCACGCGCAGCATCCGGTGCGCGGGCCGCTGGCCTGGTTCGAGCGCGGCTTCACGGCGTTTGCCACCCGCTACGCCGGCTGGGTGACGGCGCTGCAGCGGCGGCGCCTGCGCTGGCTGGGCGTCTACCTGGCGCTGGCCGTCGCCGGCAGCGCGCTGCTGTGGCAGATCCCGTCCGGCTTCCTGCCCGAAGAAGACACCGGCGAGCTGGTGATCGATATCGAGCTGCCGGCCGGCGCCACCCAGGCGCAGACGCGTGCCATGGTGGCGGAGCTGGAAACATGGCTGCGCGCGCAGCAATATCCGGTGCAATCGAGCTTTGCCGTGCTGGGCTGGAGCAATTCCGGCAGCGGCGAGCAGCGCGCCAGCCTGTTCCTGGCGCTGGAGGACTGGGAGCGCCGCGGCAGCAAGGACCGCGCCGAGGCCGTGCTGGCCAGGCTCTCGGAGGGGCTGGAGGCGTGGCCCGGACGCGGCCGCGCGCAGCTCTACGCCTACAACGGCGCGGCGCTGCCCGAGCTGGGCAGCACCGGCGGGCTCGACATGCGCCTGGTGGCGCAGCCCGGCACCGGCCGCGCAGCCCTGTTCGCGGCGCGCGACAAGCTGCTGGCCGCGCTCGGGGACAAGCGCGACGATGAGCCGTCGCTGGGCGAGGTGCGCGCGGCCACCGCGCAGCCGGCGCCGGCGCTGGACCTGCATATCGACTACGAGCAGGCGCGCAGCTTCGGCGTGGAGCCCGAAGCGATCCATCACGCGCTGTCTGCCACGCTCGGCTCGCGCTATATCGACGAGGTGGCGCGCGAGGGGCGCATACGCCGTGTGATCCTGCAGGCCGACGCGCCTTTCCGCATGGATCCCGCGCGCCTGTCGCGCGTGCATGTGCGCAACGCGCGCGGCGGCATGGTGTCGCTCGGCGCCTTCGCCGAACTGGTGTGGGGCGCGGGCGAGGCCACGCTGGAGCGCTTCGGCGGCCTGGCCTCGGTGCGCATCAACGCCGAGGTGGCACCCGGCCACAGCACCGGCACGGCGATGGCGCGGCTTGCCGCCAGGGTGCGCGAGCTGGGCGCCGCCTACGACGTGCGCTGGACCGGGCGCGCCTTCGAGCAGCAGCAAAGCGGCGCCCAGGCGCCGTGGCTGTTCGCMTTGTCGATGCTGTTCATCTTCCTGTGCCTGGTGGCGCTGTACGAGAACTGGACGCTGCCGCTGGCCGTGCTGCTGGTGGTGCCGGCAGGCCTGCTTGGCGCGCTGCTGGCGATCTGGCTGCGCGGCATGCCCAACGATGTCTACTTCAAGGTGGGCGGCGTGGTGATCATGGGGCTGGCGGCCAAGAACGCCATCCTGGTGGTGGAGTACGCCGAGCAGCTGCGCCGCGGCGGCATGGGGCTGGTCGAGGCTGCCGGCCAGGCGGCCCGCCAGCGGTTGCGCCCGGTGGTGATGACCTCGCTGGCCTTCATCCTCGGCGTGGTGCCGCTGGCCGTGAGCAGCGGGCCGGGCGCGGCGGCCCAGCGCGCGGTCGGCACCGGCGTGCTGGGCGGCATGCTGGGCGCCACCGTGATTGGCGCGCTGGTGGTGCCGCTGCTCTACGTGCTGATCGGGCGCGGGCGTGCGCGGCGCGGGCAGCAGCAGGCACCGTCGTAAGACGTGCGGAGTACGGGTGGTGCGCGGGAGAAAATGCGGAAAAGCGGAAAAGCGGGCGGCGGGGAAAAATCACCCGCCCGGCGGGAGAGAGAGGAGGAGGAGGTCAGCCGGGCAGGTGGGAGATAAAGCGGTACTGCGGGGTGGCGCGTCAGGTGTCGCGATACTGGACGGGCTAATCAGCCGGCCCGTAACGCGAGGCGGTCACCGAAGTGACCGCCAGGAGACACGCGGTGCCGGGTCAGACCCGGTAGCCGTAGAGCGAACCGTCGCCCGAGCGCGAATTGTCGAGCGAGGAGGCCGAGATTTCGCCGCTGAAGGCGCGCGCGCCGTCGGTGAAGGTGTCGAACCTGCCTTGCTTGGCGCCATCGGTGAACGTGTCGAACTTGCCTTGCTTGGCGCCGTCGGTGAAGGTGTCGAACTTGCCTTGCTTGGCGCCGTCCGTGTACACGTCGTACCTGCCCGTGCGCAGCGCGTCGGCATACACGTCGAACTTGCCGAGCTTGCTGGCGGCAGGCGCGGCCAGCGCGGCGGCCGATGAAACGAGGATCAACACGCCTAAGGCGCTGCCGAGGATGCGTCTGGCATTCATTTGGGACTCCTTCAACTGATTTTGTTTCGTCTTTTTTTTGGTCTGCTTTACTAGCTGCTGCGGCAATCTATGTTGCGCTGCGAGCACGGACTGAAGATTAGTGGTTGGTTCGGCAAGGAGAAATACCACTGCGACGAATGGTGCGTTGCGAGTCGTGAAACGCTGGAAGTACGGACGAACGGCGCCCATGCCGCCGCGAATGGGCGACGCGCAGCGCGAATGGCGGTGGTGCGGGGTGGTGGGAAGGTCGCCTGGCGGCGGTGCCGGGCGCCGGCCAACCCAGGCTGGAGGCGGCCTGGCCAGGATCGGGGCAGGCCGTGGCGCTAGCTTTTTCCTGCCTCGGCAAGGCAGGCGGCGCGCACCGGGAAGCCGCGGATCGCACCGGGGCGTACCGCCAGGCGGCGTCCCCGTATCTGCGAAATGTGCGCCATGAGGCCCTGATTATTTTAGAGCGTGAACTGTCCGTTGGCCTCGGGCTGGAAAGAAAGCTCGACCACGGTGACCTTCTGTTCGCGTCCGTCCGGCAGCCGGTAGCTTACGGTCTGTCCGCTGCGTGCGCCGAGCAGCGCCTGGCCAACCGGCGATAGCACCGACAGGCGGCCGGCCTCGAAATCCGCGGTATCCGGATAGACCAGCGTCCAGTTGCGCGGCGTGGCCTCGCCCTCCAGCGCGCACGTCAGGCTGGAGTTCATGGTCACGACATCCTTGGGAATGGCTTCCGCCGGCACGATGGCGGCGCGCTCCAGGATGCCGTCGAGCATCTCCACCAGCGGTGCGGCGCCGGCGCGGCTGGCAATGCGCTCGAGCCGGGTGACATCGAGTTCGGTGAGGTAAAGGGTCGGTTGCTGCTGCTTGGATGAAGCCGTCATGATGGATCCTCGCTAGGTGGCGATGCGTGGCCCCGGCCCCCAGGCCCGACCCGCTGTGGATCGGCACGGTATTGCCAGGTCATTGGATTGATTCAGGCCGTCAGGAATGACGGGAAAGCCGCGAACAGGGTGAGACTCGGCCCGGTTCGGCGCTTGCCTGCGTGTGGGGTTACGTCAGGCTGGGAACCGGGCGGGATCAGGCGGAGCGCTGACCCGGCGGCAGGCCGTGGCCTGGTTGGCTTGTGCGCGCAATGCCGACGCCGCGCGCGCCCACGCGCCGGCCTGCCCGGTACGGGCAAGCACGGCAGCGGTCGGCGGCAGGCAGCAAGGCATCATCGGCATGCGGCAGGAATGTGGGAAGTCGGAAAACGCGGAAACGAAATACGGAAACGGCGGGGAAAACCGGAACAAGCGCGCTTTGCGTGGCGGCTGCAACGAAAGCGATGGCTTACTCGGGCAGGCGAAACCTGATTTCCGTGCGCCGGATCCGCCGCCTGCTCACCAGCCGGGTGCACGGCTGGCAAAGGGGATCGTAGCACAGGCGGCGCCTTCTTTTAAGACGCCATGCGTCGCCCTGGCCGCTTCGGCGGGTTCAGGCGCTTCAGTGGTGGTCCTGGGCGTGCGGGTGGCATTCGCACGCGGCACCGGCCGCGGCCTGCTGCAGGTTCTGCAGGATGCCGCACTCGCTGGCGGGGTGCGGCTGGTCGCAGGTGTGGCGCAGCGCMCGCAAYTGCCCTTCCAGYGCCTCGAGCGCCACRCGCTGGGCRTGRATCTGGTCGATCTGGCGGTCSAGCARYGYGTYGATATCGYCRCASGCSAGCGWSGGATYGCGCTSGAAATCSCGCAGCCGGCGCACATCGGACAGGCTCATGCCGAGCGARCGGCAATGSCGCACGAAGTTGAGCTGCASSAGRTGSGSGTCGCCGTARCGGCGATAGCCGTTGTCTTCSCGCTGSGGRGCGTCGAGCAGSCCCTCGCGCTCGTAGTAGCGGATGGTCTCCACGTCGCAATCGCTGTGGCGGGACAGTTCACCGATTCTCATGCGGACTCCGGGTGACGCCTGCATCAGGCAAAGACCCTGTAGTAATTACGGGGTTAGCTACGAGTGTAGACCATCGGGCGGCGTCTCGCCACCCGCGGGCGGCATGGCGCGATCAGGCCGGGGCAGGTCCGCGGGCCTGGTCGCGCACGCTCAGCGAGCGCGGCGCGAAGGCCGCGCGCATCACATCCACCGCCAGTTCCGGCCGGGCGGCGCCGCACATGAACACGTCCACCGCGGCAAAGCCGTATTCCGGCCAGGTATGGATGCTGATGTGCGACTCCCGCAGCAGCAGCACCCCGGTCACGCCGAGGCCGGGCCCGAAATGGCGGAAGCGTGCATCGACCACGGTGGCGCCGGCGGCCCGCGCGGCCTGGTACAGCACGCGCTCCACCAGCGCGGCGTCGGCCAGCAGCTCGGCGGCCACGCCTTGCAGGTCGGCCAGCAGGTGGTGGCCCAGCACGGCCGGGCAAGGCAGCATCGGGGCGTTCATGGCCGCGCGCCCGTCGGCGCCATCGGCCTGGCCTGTGTCACCCTTCTCATTTGTGTCCGCCGCCCGAGGACCAGCCGCTGGAGCCGGATGAGCCGCCGCTCCAGCCGCGGGCGCTGGAATAGCCGGATGCGCCGGATGCCCCGGAACGGCCGCTGTCGCCGATATTGAAGAAGGTGGTGCCGAACAGCACGATGATCCCGTAGACGAGGTAAAGCAGGCGCACGCTGACTCAATCCTTTCCGGCCCAGCGCTGGACCAGCCAGATCGGCGCCCACAGCAGCAGGAAACCGAACACGATGGTGAACCATCCGCGGTCCGTGACCAGGGCCACCGGCACGTTGAGGATGGCGAGGAGGATGGCGTAGACCTTGGCGCTCTTGCGGCAGAAGGCCAGGTCCGCGCCGCTGCCCGCCGGCCTGGCTGCCTGCGGCGCGCGGGCCGCCTGCGCCAGGGCGGGCACGGACCTGAACCATTGCGCCACCTGCGCGCGGGCCACCGTGGTGGACAAGGTCCAGACGATCTCGGTCTCGGAAGTCTCGCGCGTGAGGCGCCGCGCCGGCTTGCCGAACTCGGTCAGGCGCGTGGTGTCGCCCACCTGCACGCGCCAGTTGAAGGTGCCGGCCGCGTACAGCACCTCGCTCTCGTAGTCGAAGCCCTGCTGGAAATTCTGCCCCTGGTAGCTGGCGGCGGTGGCGGAGACCATGCGCGGCCAGGTATCGAGCACCTCGACGCGGTCCCAGCCGCTGTCCTGCTCGACCAGCCACAGCAGGCCGCGCTGCTCGTTGAACAGCAGGTATTCGACCCAGGTGGAAGCTTCGTCCTCATCGTTGTCCGTGCACTGCATCAGGCCCAGCACCGTGTACGGCTTGCCGTCGATGGTGCCGGTGTCGCCCGGTGCGAGGCTGGTCTTGAGCGCATCGAGCTCGCGCTGCTTTTCCAGCACCAGCGCGGTGGAGGTGGTGCAGTCGATCTGGCTGTGGCAGCTCGGGCAGACCACGAAGCTGGCCACGCCGGCGCGGTAGGCGATCGCGCCGCCGCAGCCCGGGCAGGCCAGCGGCACGGCCTTGCCGCGGTAGCGGTCGGCGGTGCCGGCGATCTGGTCCGGCTCGCGCAGCAGCTGGCACTTGAGCTGGTCCAGCGTGACCGCCGCGCCGGCATAGACCGCTGGCGGATAGCCGTGCGCGTAGTCGAGCGTGACGAAGCGGCCCTCGTCGCGGAAGTCCGCCACCTGCGCGGTCCAGCCCGCGCCGACCGCAAACGGCAACTCGCCCTGGCCACCGGTGCAGCGCGCGCTGCGCACATCGCTGGCCAGGTAGCGGTGCTTGTCGAAGAACAGGCTGGTGCCCGGCGAAAGATGCTCGTACTGCGGCAGCGGCGCGCCGTCGAGCTGGCCGGGAGATGCCTGAGCGGGGTCCGGCGGGGCGCGCCGGGTCAGCATGTACTGGCCCGAGGCATCGGCCAGCCAGCCGTCGCTGCCGTCGTCGAACAGCAGGTACCACTCGTTCCACAAGCCGGCGTCGTAGCGCAGCTGGATGCGGCCGACCAGGGTGAAGCCCTGCCCGTTCCACTGCCCGCTGGTACTGAGCTGCAGCGGCGTGTAGTCCTCCAGCACGGCGGACATCTTGCCGATGTCCTTGACCGTGTCGGCATCCTTGAGCAGCGTGCTGTGGCAGTACTCGCACACCACCATCACGGCGGCCGACGAGCGGAAGGCCGCGGGCGCGCCGCAACTCGGGCAGTTGATTTCTTGCATGCGCCGTGCGTGCTCAGCCGACCAGTTTCTTCAGGATCTCGGCCTTGGCGGTGTCGAACTCGGCCTGCGAGATCAGGCTCTTGTCGAGCAGCTCCCTGAGCTTCTGCAGGCGCGCGGCGGGATCGTCGGCCGCCGCCGGTGCCGCCGGTGCCGCCGCGGCGGGCGCGGCAGGAGCAACGGCAGGCG
>NZ_JBFTND010000230.1:0-17766 GCF_056397305.1 Cupriavidus sp. 05N40 | reverse complement strand
GATCTCGCCCGCGTGCCGGCACACGGCGAGTCCGCGGGCTGGATCACGCGCACCGCGCTGTGCGTGGAAGTGCGCCATCCCAGCCGCGCGGCCGGCCCCAAGGCCGAGCTCTCGGCTGCCGGCGACAAGCGCGGCATGATCTACGTCTTCATGCCGCCGCTGACCGTGCTGGAGGATTACCTGGAACTGCTGGCGGCGGTGGAGGCCACCGCCGCGGCGCTGGGCGTGAAGATCGTGCTCGAAGGCTATCCGCCGCCGCGCGACGTGCGCCTGAAGCTGCTGCAGGTCACGCCCGATCCCGGCGTGATCGAGGTCAACATCCATCCCGCCGCCGACTGGGACGAACTGGTCGACCACACCGAATACCTCTACCAGGCGGCACACGAGACCTATCTGAGCAGCGAGAAGTTCATGGTGGACGGCCGCCATGCCGGCACCGGCGGCGGCAACCACTTTGTGCTGGGCGGCGCCACGCCGGCCGACAGTCCCTTCCTGCGCCGCCCGGACGTGCTGGCCAGCCTGATCGCGTACTGGCACAACCATCCCTCGCTGTCCTACCTGTTCTCGGGCATGTTCATCGGCCCCACCAGCCAGGCGCCGCGCGTGGACGAGGCGCGCAACGACCAGCTCTACGAACTGGAGGTCGCCTTTGCCGAGCTGCAGCACCAGCTCGACCGGCTGGGCGGCGCGCAGGGCGGCGGCTACATGCCGCCGTGGCTGGTGGACCGCACGCTGCGCAACATCCTGATCGACGTCACCGGCAACACGCACCGCAGCGAGTTCTGCATCGACAAGCTCTACTCGCCCGACGGCCCCACCGGGCGCCTCGGCCTGCTGGAGCTGCGCGCCTTCGAGATGCCGCCGCATGCGCGCATGAGCCTGGTGCAGCAACTGTTGCTGCGCGCGCTGGTGGCGCGCTTCTGGCGCCAGCCGTATCGCACGCGCCTGACGCGCTGGGGCACCGAGCTGCACGACCGCTTCCTGCTCGGCACCTTCGTGCAGATGGATTTCGACGATGTGCTCAGCGAGATGCGCGAGGCCGGCTTCGCCTTCGACAATGCCTGGTTCGCCCCGCATTTCGAGTTCCGCTTCCCGCGCGTGGGCGAGCTGGCCGCCGGCGGCCTGGCGCTGACCTTGCGCAGCGCGCTCGAGCCCTGGCACGTGATGGGCGAGGAGGGCAGCGCCGGCGGCACGGTGCGCTACGTSGATTCGTCGCTGGAGCGCATCGAGGTGCGCGTGCTGGGCATGAACGAGAGCCGCCACGTGGTGACGGTGAACGGCCGCGCGGTGCCGTTGCAGCCCACCGGGCGGGCCGGCGAATTCGTGGCCGGGGTGCGCTACCGCGCCTGGGCGCCCCAGTCTGCGCTGCACCCCACCATCGGCGTGCACGCTCCGTTGACATTCGACGTAGTCGACAGCTGGATGGCGCGCAGCATCGGCGGATGCCGGTATCATGTTTCGCATCCGGGCGGGCGCAACTACGAGACCTTCCCGGTCAATGCCTACGAGGCCGAAAGCCGGCGCCTGGCGCGCTTCTTCACGCTCGGCCACACCCCGGGCGTGATGCGCATCGAGGAGCCTGCGCGCAGCCTCGAGTTTCCGTTCACGCTGGACCTGCGGCAACGCTGATCCGCCCCGCCGCCGAGCTTCGCCCCGTGCCCTTGCAGCCCTCCCTGCCCTTCGACGAATCCGCTCCCGCCGCCGAGGCGGCGATGCGCCGCGCGCGCGCGGTGCCCGCGGGACACCTGGACGAGCTCGGCGCGTGCTCGGGCGGCCTGCGCGAGCCGTGGGCAGGCTTCTTCCAGGTGCTGGGCGAGGACGGCATCGGCGCGCTCGGCCAGCAGGCCGCCGCCATGGCGCGCCAGATCCGCGACAACGGCGTGACCTACAACGTCTACGCCGACAACGGCGCCGCGCGCGCCTGGGCGCTGGACCTGCTGCCCTTCCTGGTAGCCGAGGAAGACTGGCAGGTGATCGAGCGCGGCGTGATCCAGCGCGCCAGCCTGGCCAACGCCATGGTGGCCGACATCTACGGGCCGCAGACCCTGCTGGCCAAGGGCTTGCTGCCGGCCGGGCTGGTCTTCGGCCATCCCGGCTACCTGCGCCCCCTCAAGGGCTACCAGCCGCCGGACGGCAATTTCCTGCATATCGTCGCGGTGGACCTGGCGCACACCGCGGAGGGCGGCTGGACGGTGATGGCGCACCGCACGGAAACCCCGTCCGGCATGGGCTACGCGCTGGAGAACCGGCTCATCATCTCCAGCCTGTTCACCGATGCCTTCCGCGAACTGCGCGTGCGCCGCCTGCCCGCCGCCTTCGCGCAGCTGGTGGCCACGCTGGCGCAGCTGCCCGCCATCCGCACGGCCGGCGCGGTCACGCAGCTGACCGCGGCCGGCGCCGCGGGCGCGGCGGCCGCGGCCGGCAAGCACGTGGTGCTGCTGACCCCCGGCCCGTACAACGAGACCTACTTCGAGCACACTTTCCTGGCGCGTTACCTCGGCATCACGCTGGTCGAGGGCAAGGACCTGACGGTGCGCAACGAGGTGGTCTACCTGAAGACGCTGGCCGGGCTGGAGCGCGTGGACGTGATCCTGCGCCGGCTCGACGATGCCTATTGCGATCCCGTGGAGTTGCGCCAGGATTCCACGCTTGGCGTGCCCGGGCTGCTGCAGGCGATGCGCGCGGGCAACGTGCTGGTCTCCAACGCACCGGGTTCCGGCTTCATGGAAACGCCGGCCATCCACGGCTTCCTGCCGGGCATCGCGCGCGAGCTGCTGGGCGAGCCGCTGCTGCTGCCCAGCGTGCCGAGCTGGTGGTGCGGCGAGGCCTCGGCGCGCGCGCAGGCGCTGGCGCAGTTCAGCGAAGCGTTCCTGATGCCGACCTACCCGCGCGGGCTGGCGCAGCCGTGGGAAGGCCCGCGCCTGGGCATGGAGCTGGGCCTGCAGCGGCTGGCAGACTGGCGCGAGCGCATCGAACAGGTGCCCGATCTCTTTACCATCCAGGCCGACCTGCCGCTGTCGCACGCGCCGCGCTGGGAGGGGCCGCACATCGGCTCGCGCGCGGCCATGCTGCGGGTCTTCGCGATCGCCGACGGGCGCGGCGGCTGGCAGGTGATGCCGGGCGGCTTCACGCGGCTGGCGGGCGAGGGCCAGCCGGGGGTGTCGATGCAGCTCGGCGGTTCCAGCGTGGACACCTGGGTGCTGTCGAGCCAGCCGGCGCAGCCCGCGCCGGTGCCGGCCACGCCCATGCTCGGCGCCGCGCATCCCGGCCGCGCGGCCAAGCCGCTGGCGGTGTCGAGCCGCGCCGCCGAGAACCTGTTCTGGGCAGGCCGCTACGCCGAGCGCGCCGAAAACAACGTGCGCCTGTGCCGGCTCGTGCTGGGCTCGATCGAAAGCAGCGACGAGCGCGACGACAGCGTGCTCGACGTCATCGGCGAGCTGGTGGTCGCCTGCGGCCTGCTGCCGACCGGCGCGCCGCAGCCGCGCGCATCGCTGCGCGTGTTCGAGCGCAGCCTGGTGGCGGCGCTGGCCGAAAGCGCCGGCTGGACCAGCGTGGGCCAGAACCTGGCCAGCCATGTGCTCGCCGCCACCGAGATCCGCAACCGCCTGTCCAACGACCACTGGCGCATGATCCTGGCCGCCCGCAACGATTTCGGCGACGCCATGGCGGCCGCCTGCACCGGCGCGTCCGGCAGCGGCGACTGCGGCTACTACGACCGCCCGCGCGTGCTGGCCGCGCTCGACCATCTCGGCATGCAGCTGGCCGCCATCAGCGGCGCCCAGGGCGACCGCATGATGCGCGACGAGGCGTGGCGCCTGCTGTTCATCGGCCGGCATATCGAACGCGTGTCGACGCTGTCGACCTTCCTGGAAGTGTTCACCCGGCACGGCGCGCTGCTGCACCGAAGTGGCTTCGACCTGCTGCTGCACCTGTTCGACAGCACGCTCACCTTCCGCGCGCTCTACCCCGGGCGCACCGACGTGCCGGCGCTGGTCGAGCAGGTTGTGATCGAACCCACCAACCCGCGCGGGCTCTACGGCGTGCTGGCGCGGCTGCGCGTCAAGCTTGGCCAGCTCACGCCGCCGGCCAGCCCGGCGGGCACCGGACGCACGCCACTGCCGCAATGGCTGCCCGCGGTGGAGGCACTGCCCGGCTGGGATGCACTATGCCGGCGCGACGAAAGCGGGCAATACACCAATCTGGTGCAGGCGTGCGACCAGTTGAGCAGCCTGGTGGGGCAGCTCTCCGACGAGATCAGCGCGCGCTACTTCAGCCACGCCGGCATGGCCGGCGTGCGGGTGCGGCCATGAGCGTGCCGGCCAACGATCCGGCGGCCGCGGTGCCCGCCCCCGCCGCGCTCACAGTGCATCACAAGACCACCTATGAGTATTCCGCGCCGGTGGAGAATGCCCAGCAACGCGCCGTGGTGTACCCGGTGACGTGCCCGTGGCAAACGGTGCTGTCGCACAGCACGCAGGTCGAGCCCGAGCCTTCGCACCAGCATGCCGGCACGGACGCCTTCGGCAACCATGTGCTGTACTTCACCATCGACGTGCCGCACGACTTCATGCAGCTCTGCTGCGAGAGCACGGTGCGCGTGCTGCCGCGCTGGGACGCGCTCGATCCGGCCGCCAGCATGCCGTGGGAAGACGCCGTCGCCGCGCTGCGCTTTCGCGCCGGGCAGGCCTTCCGGCCCGAGAGCGAGTTCTGTTTCGCCTCGCCCAACGTGGCCCTGCATCCGGACCTGAAGGCTTATGCGCTGGCCAGCTTCGCGCCCGGCGTGCCGGTGGTGGCCGGCGCCATCGACCTGATGCACCGCATCCACGCCGACTTCGAGTACGAGCCCGAGGTCACCGAGGTGGCCACCCCGGCGCTGCAGGCCTTCGCGCTGCGCAGCGGGGTTTGCCAGGATTTCGCGCAGGTCATGATCGGCTGCCTGCGCTCGCTCGGCCTGGCCGCGCGCTATGTCAGCGGCTACCTGCGCACGGAGCCGCCGCCGGGCCAGCCGCGGCTGATCGGCGCGGATGCCTCGCACGCCTGGCTGTCGGTGTATTGCCCGCTGACCGGCTGGGTCGACCTCGATCCCACCAACGACGTGCTGGCCGACACCGGCCATGTGACGCTGGCGTTCGGGCGCGACTATAGCGATGTCTCGTTGCTGCGCGGCGTCATCGTGGGCGGCGGCGCGCATGGCGTGGACGTGGAGGTCAGCGTGCTGCAGGTGGAATAGGCAGCGCCCCGACGCGGCTGGCAAGCCAATTGCCTGTGTTGTGCAGGGGTTGCCGAAAAAAGGGGAGTCAATATGCTGAGCCGCACCGCCGACCACCTGTTCTGGATGGCCCGCTACACCGAGCGTGCCGAGAACACCGCGCGCATGCTCGACGTCAACCACCAGACCGCGCTGCTGCCGCAGTCGCGCGACGAGGCCCGGCAGGGCTGGCTGGCCATGCTCGACGCGACCGAGCTCACGCCGGTCTTTGCCGAGCATCACGGCGCGGTGGTGCACGAGGAAGTGCTCGACTTCATGGTGCGCGACCTCAGCCACCCGGCCTCGATCATGTCCTGCCTGCGCGCCGCGCGCGAGAATGCCCGCGCCGTGCGCGGCGCCCTGACCACGCCGTTGTGGGAAACCATCAACACCACCTGGCTCGATGTCCAGCAGATGGTCGCCGACGGCATCCTGCGGCACGATCCCGCGCAGTTCTTCGAATGGGTCAAATTCCGCTCCCACCTCACGCGCGGCGTCGAAGCCGGCACCATGCTCAAGGACGAAGCCTATTGCTTCATGCGCCTGGGTACCTTCCTCGAGCGCGCCGACAACACCGCGCGGCTGCTCGACGTCAAGTTCCAGGCCACCGACCCGGGTAGCCAGCAGGGCGACTTCTACCAGTGGGCCGCGGTGCTGCGCTCGGTCTCGGGGTTCGAGATGTACCGCAAGGTCTATCGCTCGGCGGTCACGCCGGAACGCGTGGCCGAACTGCTGATCGTGCATCCCGACATGCCGCGCTCGCTGGCGGCCAGCCTGCGGGAGGTGGTGTCCTTGCTGGCGCAGGTGCGCAATGTGGCTTCAGCGGAGACTGAGAGGCGTGCGGGCAAGCTGCATGCGGAGCTTAAGTTTGCCCGGATCGAGGATATTTTTTCTGTCGGGATTCATGGGTGGTTGGGGGATTTCTTGCGGAGGGTGCATGAGGTGGGGAGTGGGGTGAGTCATAGTTTTTTGATGCGGGGGTGAGGGGGGCTGCGGGGGGTGTGTTTCGACATCAAAGTCAAATTATTTAAAAGCTTAAAATCAACATCAAAGTCAAAGGATTTAACTTCAAGGTCAAATTCTTTAAAAGCTCAAAATCAACATCAAAGTCAAAGGCTTTCGCTCCCCCGGAGCGACCTACTTTCTTTTTTCCGAAAAGAAAGTAGGCAAAGAAAGCGGACTGCCTGGCCGGCAGGGGCAGAAACGTTGGGATTTCTGGTATTGCTGGTTTCGTCGTGGGGTTTGTGGTTCTACTGGCATCCTGCCGTTACCGGTGCTGGCGGCCACAATCCTGCTGGAGGTGGTGGTTTCGGGGTCAACTACACCCGCGCCCCGGTCCACCGCGCCCACCACGAAACCAGTGCCGTTCCCATGACGCGCCCATCCACCCCGGTCGCGGCAGCAGCCTGAACCACCTGGGCCGCCGCCATCATGCAGCGCCGCCACGAATCGGACACCGCCCGCGACGCCGCAGGCGAGCAAGCCGGTAGCGTCAGCAGTCGAGCCGAAGCCACGAGACCCACCACGAAACCAGCGTCAGACTTGAAGTCTGAGCGCCCAGCCTTCTGCAAGAATCGCTTTCTTTTGGTTACTTTTCTTTTCGAGAAAAGAAAAGTGACACTTACATGTGTGCGAACGGGCTATCAAGCCCGGGCCGCCAGGCCCACAGAGACAAGCAGACTCCACCAAATACGCCAAAATAAACCAACCAAAGCCCAAGCCGCCAGGCCCACAGAGACAAGCAGACTCCACCAAAGACGCCAAAATAAACCAACCAAAGCCCGGGCCGCCAGGCCCACAGAGACAGGCGCACTTGCATGCACCTGAAGGACCCAAAAGGCCCGGGCCGCCAGGCCCACAGCAACCCGGGCAAGAAGGCCAATCCTCATGCCCCCAACTTCTTCCTCAACAACTCATTCACCTGCGCCGGGTTCCCCTTCCCCTTGGTGGCCTTCATGGCCTGCCCGACCAGGGCATTGAACGCCTTCTCCTTGCCGGCGCGGAATTCCTCCACCGACTTGGCGTTGGCGGCCAGCACGTCGTCGATGATCTTCTCCAGTTCGCCCGAGTCGGACATCTGCTTGAGGCCCTTGGCAGCGATGATGGCGTCGGCGTCGCCGCCTTGCTCGCCTGCCCACATGGCCGGGAACACGTCCTTCTTGGCGGTGTTGTTGGACACCGTGCCGTCGGCGATGCGCACCAGCAGCTTCGCCAGCTGGGCGGGCTTGACCGGGGCGGCGTCGAGCGCGATGCCTTCGCGATTGAGCAGGGAGGACACGTCGCCCATCAGCCAGTTGGCGGCGGGCTTGGCGTTGGCCGCGCCGGCTTCGGCAACCACGGCTTCGAAGTAGCCGGCAAGCGGCTTGGAAGCGGTCAGCACGCTGGCATCGTAGGCGGACAGGCCGTACTGCGATACCAGGCGCGCCTGCATGGCCGCGGGCAGTTCCGGCAGCGCGGCCTTCACGCGTTCGATCCAGGCGGCGTCGATCTCGAGCGGCAGCAGGTCGGGGTCGGGGAAGTAACGATAGTCGTGCGCGTCTTCCTTGGTGCGCATGGCGCGCGTCTCGCCGGTATCCGGATCGAACAGCACGGTGGCCTGCTGGATCTCGCGGCCGTCCTCGATCTCGGCGATCTGCCACTGCACTTCGTACTCGATGGCCTGCTGCAGGAAGCGGAACGAGTTGAGGTTCTTGATCTCACGGCGCGTGCCCAGCTTGGGGTTGCCGTACGGGCGCACCGATACGTTGGCGTCGCAGCGGAAGCTGCCTTCCTGCATGTTGCCGTCGCAGATGCCCAGCCATACCACCAGCGCGTGCAGGGCCTTGGCGTAGGCCACGGCCTCGGCCGCGCTGCGCATGTCGGGCTCGGTGACGATTTCCAGCAGCGGGGTGCCGGCGCGGTTCAGGTCGATGCCGGTCATGCCGGCGAAGTCTTCGTGCAGCGATTTGCCGGCGTCTTCCTCGAGGTGGGCGCGCGTGAGCTGCACGGTCTTCTCGTAGGTCTCGCCCTTCTTGCCCTCGACCTGGATGCTGATGCTGCCGCCTTGCACTACCGGGAGCTCGTACTGGCTGATCTGGTAGCCCTTGGGCAGGTCAGGGTAGAAGTAATTCTTGCGCGCGAAGACGCTGCGCGGCGCGATGGTGGCGCCGATCGCCAGGCCGAACTCGATGGCGCGCTCGACCGCGCCGCGGTTGAGCACCGGCAGCACGCCGGGCAGCGCCAGGTCGACCGGCGAGGCTTGCGTGTTCGGCGCCGCGCCGAAGGCGGTGGAGGTGCCGGAGAAAATCTTGGAGGCCGTCGACAGTTGCGTGTGCGTCTCGAGGCCGATCACCACTTCCCATTGCATGGCGGTATTCCTGTTCGTGTGCGGTATGTGTTGCTACTTGTACTGCGTCGTTCGTTGTTCGTCGTTCGTGCTTTGCTGCTTTCGTGTTCCTGCACGCCGCGTGCCCCGTGCCGCTACGCTCAGGGATTCGGGCTGGCCAGCCATGAATCCAGCTGCGCCAGCGCCGCGTCGCGCGCGACCGGGTCGGCGCCCACCGTCACGCCCCGGCCCGGATGCGTGCCGTTGGGCACGTCGCGCCGCACCCGCAGCTCGCCCGCGCCTTCGAAGGCGTCGAAACCGTGGTAGGCGCCAGGGTAGATCTCCAGGCGGAAGCGCGCCTCGGGCTGGCGCGCCGCCACGGCTTCGCRCAGCATGGCGCAGCGCGTGGCGGGGGTCCAGTCGTCGGCGCCGCCGGTCATCAGCAGCAAGGGCGCGCGCAGGCGGAAGCCATGGCGCTGCACGGCGCTCTTGCAGCCCGGGTAGAAGGCCACGGCGCGTTCGATGGACGGTGCGCCGGCGGGCCAGTCGCGGCTGGCGTCGATGGCGCTGAGCACGGCCTGCGCGCCGTTGGACCAGCCCAGCAGCACGATGCGGCCGGTGTCCACGCCGGGCTGCCGCGCCAGCCACTGCAGCGCGGCCAGCACGTCGCCGCGCCGCACGGTGTCGTCGATGTCGCGCGTGGCCATGGGCTCGGTGCAGATGCCCTGCGGCTTGCCGCGCGGGGCGAAGCTGTCGGGCAGCAGCACTGCGTAGCCGCGCGCGGTGAGCCACCGCACGTAGTCGCGGTAGCGCGCCTGCAGCGCCGCTGCGTCGGTGCCGCCGCGCTGGTAAAGCCCGGCGCAGCCGTGCAGCGCAACCACTACCGGCATGGCCTGCGCGGGCGCGGTGGCGCCGTGTTGCGGCACGAACCAGTAGGCGTCGAGCGGCTTGCCTTCGTCCGTTCCCGGGAAACGCACCGCCTGCGCCGCCGGCATGGCGGACTCCGCGGCGGCGGCCGGCACCGAGGCCTGCGCGTGCATGGCGGGGCTTGCCAGCAGCGCGGCGCCGGCGCCGAGGCACAAGGCCGCGGCGCGCAGGGCGCGAAGGGGGAAGAGGAGCAGGGGCAAGGCCCGGGTGAGTTTCATCGGATCTGGGCGCAGCCGCCGGTGCCAGGTTCGAACATCACCGGCCAGGCCTCTTCATAGATGCCCGGCGAGCAGCGCTGCTGGCAGTTGGCGTGCGCCAGCGTGACACGGCGCGGGTCCTGCCAGACCATCAGCTTGCAGGCGCTGCCGTCGTTGGCGCGCAGCTCGATATGCGGCTTCTTCTGGGTCTGGCGGAACTCGGCCAGGTTGAAGCTGCACGAGCCGCGCTTGCCCACCCACAGTTTCCACGACAGCTGCTGCACCGTGTTGTCGGCCACGCGCAGCTGCGCGTCCTCGCGGAAGCCGTCCTCCTCGGTACGGCGGCAGTCGCCGGCCAGGTCGATGTCGCGGCTGGCGATCGGCGTGGGCTGGCCGAAGCGCGGCAGCGGAATGCAGGCGGCCAGCCCCGCGGCCAGCGCGATGCCGCCCGCGATGCGAACCAGCCAGCGCCGCGCCGTCATGCCTGCGCGGGCCGGCGCAGATGCCAGTCCGTGGCTTGCTGGAACGCGTGCGCGGTCTGCAGCAGCTCGGCTTCGCCGAAGTAGTTGCCGATTAGCTGCAGGCCGACCGGCATGCCGCCTTCTCCCAGGCCGCAGGGCACGCTCATGCCGGGCAGGCCGGCCAGGCTGGTCGACAGCGTGAAGATGTCGGCCAGGTACATCTGCACCGGGTCGGCGCTCTTCTCGCCAAGCTTCCACGCCACCGTGGGCGCCACCGGGCCCATGATCACGTCGCACTGGGCGAAGGCGCGCTGGAAGTCCTCGGAGATGATGCGGCGGATCTTCTGCGCCTGCAGGTAGTACGCGTCGTAATAGCCGTGCGACAGCACGTAGGCGCCCACCATGATGCGGCGCTTGACCTCGGSGCCGAARCCTTCGGCGCGGCTCTTCTTGTACATGTCCATCAGGTCGCGGTACTCGGCGGCGCGGTGGCCGTAGCGCACGCCGTCGAAGCGCGACAGGTTGGACGAGGCCTCGGCCGGCGCGATGATGTAGTACACCGGGATCGACAGCTCGGTCTTGGGCAGCGAGACCTCGACCAGCGTGGCGCCGAGCTTCTCGTACTCGGCCAGCGCGGCGCGCACGGCCTGCTCGACGTCGGCCGACAGGCCCTTGCCGAAGTATTCCGTGGGCAGGCCGATGCGCAGGCCCGACAAGGGCTTGGCGGCACTGGCGCCGGCGCGCGGCTGGCCGAGCAGGCGGGTGAAGTCTTCGTCCACGCCGCCCTGCGCGGGCGCGAGGCTGGTCGAGTCGCGCTCGTCGAAGCCGGCCATGGCGCCCAGCAGCAGCGCGCAGTCTTCGGCGGTGTGCGCCATCGGGCCGCCCTGGTCCAGCGAGGAGGCGAAGGCGATCATGCCGTAGCGCGACACGCGGCCGTAGGTGGGCTTGATGCCGGTGATGCCGGAGAACGAGGCCGGCTGGCGGATCGAGCCGCCGGTGTCGGTGCCGGTGGCGGCCGGCGCCAGGCCCGCGGCCACGGCGGCCGCCGAGCCGCCCGAGGAGCCGCCCGGCACGCGCGCAGGGTCCCACGGGTTCTTGACCGCGCCGAAGTGCGAGTTCTCGTTGGACGAGCCCATCGCGAACTCGTCCATATTGGTCTTGCCCAGCGTGACCATGCCGGCGGCGCCCAGGCGCTCGACCACGGTGGCGTCGAACGGGCTTTCATAGCCGGCCAGCATGCGCGAGCCGGCTGTGGCGCGCCAGCCACGCGTGACGAACACGTCTTTGTGGGCGATCGGCACGCCGGTCAGCAGGCCGGCTTCGCCGCGCGCGCGGCGTTCGTCGGCGGCGCGCGCCTGCGCCAGGGTCAGCTCGGGGTTGACGTCGACGAAGGCGTTGAGCGCGGTGGCCTGCTCGATGCGGCCAAGGTAGTCGCGCGCCAGTTCCTCGGCGGAAACGGTGCGCGCCGCCAGCGCGTCGGCGAGCTGGCGCAGGGAGGTCACTGAAGTTGCGGAAAAGGACATGTCGGTCGGTATGGCTTGGCAGGAGGGGCGGCCGGCGCGCGGCAAGCCGGCGCGGCGGGAGCCGCCGGGTTCGGGGGCCGTGAGGCGCTGACCTTTACTCGATGACCTTGGGCACCAGGTACAGGCCGCCTTCGGTGGCCGGCGCGGGGCGCTGGTAGTCGTCGCGGCGGTCGGTTTCGGTCACGGCGTCGTCGCGCAGGCGCTGCGACATCTCGCGCACGGTGGACAGCGGGTGGGCCAGCGGTTCCACGCCGGTGGTGTCGACCGCCTGCATCTGTTCGACCAGGGAGAAGAATTGATTGAGCTGCACAAGGGTATGCCCTGCCTCGTCATCGTTGATCTCGATGCGGGCAAGGTGGGCGATGCGCTTGACGTCGGATAGGTCGAGAGCCATGGCTTGGGTCGGTGCGTGGTCGATGCGAAATCGGTGTTGTATCGGCGTGATGGCGGGAGGCGAATCCGGAAGCGGGCGCGGTAGCGAGAGGCAAGGCGCGCGCCGCCGGGGCGGGCGGGGCGAGTGCTGCCGGGAGCGCCCCGGAATCGTCAAAGTTACACGTTTTTTCGAGGAAGAAGCCCCCGAAACAGGGGGAATTATAAGGTATCATTGCGCGTTGCCATTCCCTGGCAGCGCCTTCGTCACATTGGTGCAAATCCGCGCCCGCTGGAGCTTTCCGGTGGAACCCGCGGCGCACACGCAGTGCACCGTCGCCCCCGTACCGCCCTCCAGGCCGCCCTTGTCGCGGCAAGCCGGCGGCGGACGCCGGGCCGAGGGCAACCAGGAAGGCAGGCAAGGGCCCTCTGATTAGGCCGCCCCGGCCGGCAATTTTTTGTAATTGCCGCGCGGTTCCACCGAACTTTTAGGCGTGGTCTAATCAAAGGTTCCCGTAGAGGCTGTTCCCGCCCCCGGCGGGCGGGCCTCGGCTGGCGGCCCCGTCCCGGCTGCCGCGCATCTCCGGATGACGCGGCGCCGGCGCGGCGCCGGGCTCGCCGAACGGTGGGGGGCCTTGAATACCACCCGTCGCAACGAATTTCGTGGCTGGCCCGATAGCGGCGCCGGCCGCTTCGCATACCTCGCGAACCACCAGAAAACAGGATTCCTGATGTTCGGATTTCTCCGCAGCTATTTCTCCAACGATCTCGCGATCGACCTCGGCACGGCCAACACCCTGATCTATATGCGCGACAAGGGCATCGTCCTGGACGAGCCCTCGGTGGTGGCGATCCGCCAGGAAGGCGGACCCAACGCCAAGAAGACGATCCAGGCGGTGGGCAAGGAAGCCAAGCAGATGCTGGGCAAGGTGCCGGGCAATATCGAGGCGATCCGCCCGATGAAGGACGGCGTGATCGCCGACTTCACCGTGACCGAGCAGATGCTCAAGCAGTTCATCAAGATGGTGCACGACTCCAAGCTGCTGCGCCCGTCGCCGCGCATCATCATCTGCGTGCCGTGCGGCTCGACCCAGGTCGAGCGCCGCGCCATCCGCGAATCGGCGCTGGGCGCCGGCGCCAGCCAGGTGTACCTGATCGAGGAGCCGATGTCGGCCGCGATCGGCGCGGGCCTGCCGGTGTCGGAGCCGTCGGGCTCGATGGTGGTCGATATCGGTGGCGGCACCACCGAGGTGGGCATCATCTCGCTGGGCGGCATGGTCTACAAGGGCTCGGTGCGCGTGGGCGGCGACAAGTTCGACGAAGCCATCGTCAACTACATCCGCCGCAACTACGGCATGCTGATCGGCGAGCAGACCGCCGAGGCCATCAAGAAGGAAATCGGCTCGGCTTTCCCGGGCTCCGAAGTCCGCGAGATGGAAGTCAAGGGCCGCAACCTGTCCGAAGGCATCCCGCGTGCCTTCACGGTGTCGTCCAACGAAATCCTCGAAGCGCTGACCGATCCGCTCAACCAGATCGTCTCGGCCGTGAAGATCGCGCTGGAGCAGACCCCGCCGGAACTGGGCGCGGACATCGCCGAGCGCGGCATGATGCTGACCGGGGGCGGCGCGCTGCTGCGCGACCTGGACCGCCTGCTGGCCGAGGAAACCGGCCTGCCGGTGCTGGTGGCCGAAGACCCGCTGACCTGCGTGGTGCGCGGCTCCGGCATGGCGCTCGAGCGCATGGACAAGCTCGGCAGCATCTTCTCCTACGAATAACGAGTCAGCGAGAGGATATCGCTCGTGGCGCGACACGGCCTGCCGGATCACCTGGTCGGGGCCTCGCCGCGTCGCGCCGCTTCCCCGACCCGGCCCGGCCCAGGGTATCGCACGACCCCGCCTGACTCCCGCCAACCCGGCGGGGCGGCGGCGTTGCGTCCGTGGGGCCGGGAGACCTTTCCGCCAGCGCACGGGTAAATGGATTACACTCCGCCGCCGCTCTTCAAGCAGGGCACTTCCGCCGTGGCGCGCCTCGTCTTCTATGTGACGATCGCGCTGGTGCTGCTCATCGTCGATGCGCGCTTCGATGCCTTGCGCGTGGTGCGCCAGGTCGCCGCCACCGTGCTGATGCCGGTCGAGCGTACCGTGCTGGTGCCGCGCGACGCGCTGCGCACCGCGTTCGACTACGCGCAATCGTCGGCCACGCTGGCCAGCGAGAACCGCGAACTCAAGCGCCGCGCCGTGACCGAGGCCGAAGGCTCGGTGCGCCAGTCCCAGCTCGAGTCCGAGAACAACCAGTTGCGCAAGCTGCTTGGCCTGCAGCAGCAGTCGGCCACGCCGGTGACGGCAGCCGAGATCCTCTACGACGCGCGCGATCCGTATAGCCAGCGCATCGTGATCGACCGCGGCAGCCAGCACGGCCTGCGCGCCGGCTATCCGGTGATCGACGAACGCGGCGTGATCGGCCAGATCACGCGCGTCTCGCCGTTCCAGTCCGAAGTCACGCTGCTGACCGACAAGGAACAGGCCATTCCGGTGCAGGTGGTGCGCAACGGGCTGCGCAGCGTCGCCTTCGGCGGCGCCCGTGCCGGCCTGCTCGACCTGCGCTTCATGGCGGCTTCGGCCGACCTGCAGCAGGGCGACCTGCTGGTGACTTCCGGTCTGGACGGCACCTACCCTCCCGGCTTGCCGGTGGCCAAGATCGTGCAGATCGAGCGCAAGGCCGACACCGCGTTCTCCCGCGTGTACTGCGAACCGGTGGCCGGCGTGCGCTCGCACCGCCAGCTGCTGGTGATCCGCTACGAARCGCAGCTGCCGCCGCGCGAGGCGATCGACGGCCCGCGCGACGCCAAGGAAACCAGGAGCGGCCGGGCCGGCCGGCCCGGGGTCAGGGATGCCGAGCGGGGAGGCGACAAGCCGGCGGCGAAGCCCGCGGAAAAGCCGGCCGAGAAGCCCGCCGAGAAATCCACGGAAAAAGCCGCCGACAAGCCCGCCCCCGCCGCCAAGGAGGTCAAGCGGTGACCAATCCCCAATACCTGCTGCGACCGGTCAACCCGGCGTTCATCGCGCTGAGCTTCGTGCTGGCCTTCCTGTTCAACCTGATGCCCTGGGGCTCCACGTTGTGGATTCCCGACATGGTGGCGCTGGTGCTGGTGTTCTGGAACATCCACCAGCCGCGCAAGGTGGGCATGGGCGTGGCGTTCGCGCTGGGCCTGCTGATGGATGTGCACGATGCGCGCCTGCTTGGCGAGCATGCCATGGCGTACACCCTGCTGGCCTACTTCGCCATCACCATCCACCGCCGTGTGCTGTGGTTCACGGTCTACACCCAGGCGCTGCACGTGTTGCCGCTGCTGTTCATGGCGCACGCGGTGCCGGTGGTGATCCGCCTGGCCATGGGCGCGCCGCTGCCGGGCTGGCAGCTGCTGCTGGCGCCGGGCATCGAGGCGCTGCTGTGGCCGCTGGCCACCAGCATGCTGCTGGCGCCGCAGCGGCGCAGCGCCGACGTGGACGAGACCCGGCCCATATGACGCGCCGGCGCGCCGGCAATAGCGATCCGGCAATAGCTTGACCCTCAACCGAGTACCGCCGCGCCCCTTGCGGGTGCGCGGCACACCGCAAGGCTGACGCAGTACCATGACCGAAATCCGCAATGTCGAACAGGAGCTCGGCCGCTTCCGCATCCGCGTGGCGGCCGCGGGCCTGTTCGCCGTGATCTGCTTCGGCCTGCTGTTCAGCCGCTTTCTCTGGCTGCAGTGGTACAAGCACGACCAGTACTCGGCCAAGGCCGAGGACAACCGCATCTCGGTGGCGCCGATCGAGCCCAACCGCGGCATCATCATGGACCGCAACGGCGTGGTGCTGGCGCGCAACTATTCGGCCTACACGCTGGAAATCACGCCGTCCAAGCTGTCCGACACGCTCGACAACACCATCGAGTCGCTCAGCCAGCTGGTCGACATCCAGCCGCGCGACCGCCGCCGCTTCAAGCGGCTGATGGAAGAATCGCGCAGCTTCGAGAGCCTGCCGATCCGCAGCCAGCTCACCGACGAGGAAGTGGCGCGCTTCTCCGCCCAGCGCTTCCGCTTTCCCGGCGTGGACGTGCGCGCGCGGCTGTTCCGCCAGTACCCGATGGGCGAGTCCGCCTCGCACGTGATCGGCTACCTGGGCCGCATCTCGCAGCGCGACCAGGAGCGCATCGAGGCCATGGACGAGGCCAACGACGCCGAGGGCGCCAAGTACGATCCGCGCAAGGACGCCGACAACTACAAGGGCWCCAACTACATCGGCAAGATCGGCMTSGAGCAGAGCTACGAGRCCGAACTGCACGGSCTGACCGGCTTCGAGGAAGTGGAAGTGAGCGCGGGCGGCCGCCCGATCCGCACGCTGTCCACCTCGCCCGCCACGCCCGGCAACAACCTGATCCTGTCGCTCGACATCCGCCTGCAGCAGCTTGCCGAGGCGTTGTTCGGCGACAAGCGCGGCGCGCTGGTGGCGATCGAGCCGGCCACCGGCGACATCCTGGCCTTCGTGTCCAAGCCGACCTTCGATCCCAACCTGTTCGTCGAAGGCATCGACAGCAACGCCTGGAACGAGCTCAACGGCTCGCCCGACAAGCCCTTGCTGAACCGCCCGCTGCGCGGCACCTACCCGCCGGGCTCGACCTACAAGCCGTTCATGGCGCTGGCGGCACTCACCACCGGCAAGCGCACCGCGGCCTGGGGTTTCCACGATCCGGGCTCGTTCACGCTGGGCAATCACACGTTCCGCGACGACAAGCCGGGTGGCCACGGCTGGGTGGACATGCAGGCCTCGATCGTGCAGTCGTGCGATACGTACTACTACATGCTGGCGCGCGACATGGGCGTCAATGCCATCCACGATTTCATGAAGCCGCTGGGCTTCGGCCAGATCACCGGCATCGATATCGAAGGCGAGAGCCGCGGCATCCTGCCGTCCACCGACTGGAAGCGCCGCGCCTATCGCAAGGCCGACCAACAGAAATGGTATGACGGCGAGACCATCTCGCTGGGCATCGGCCAGGGCTACAACAGCTTCACCATCCTGCAGCTGGCCAACGCCGTGTCCATCCTGGTCAACAACGGCACCGCGATGAAGCCCCACCTGGTCAAGGCGGTGGAGGATTCCGTGAGCCGCGACCGCGAGCTCACGGTACCCAAGGAAAGCTACCGGCTGCCGCTCAAGCAGGCCGATATCGACGTGATCAAGCGCGCCATGGTGGGCGTGACGCACTCGGGCACCGCTGCCCGCGCCTTTGCCGGCGCCGCCTACGAGTCGGCCGGCAAGACCGGTACCGCACAGACCTTCACCGTGGGCAAGAACGAGAAGTACAACCACCACGCGCTCGACGAACGCAAGCGCGACCACGCGCTCTATACCGCCTTCGCCCCGGCTGACAACCCGAAGATCGCGCTGGCGATGATCGTGGAGAACGCCGGCTTCGGCGGCGCGGTGGCGGCGCCGATCGCACGCAAGGTGATGGACTACTACCTGCTGGGCAAGTGGCCCGAGGAGCTGGCGGACATTGCGCCGCCGGCATCCGAGCGCGCCGGAGGCAAGCCGCCCGTGGACACGCCCAGTGTGTTCACCACCGGCCAGACCGCCAGCATCGCCAGCGCCACCGTGATGGGCGCCAGCGAGGCCGCCGCCACCAGCAGCGCCGCGGCCAGCGGTGCCGGCGCCAGCGCGCCGGCGGCACGCCCTGGCGCGGCGTCGGCCAC
>NZ_JBFTND010000229.1:0-11361 GCF_056397305.1 Cupriavidus sp. 05N40 | reverse complement strand
CCGTTCCACACCGATGGCGCGGATGTCGTCGGCCTGCTTTGCTTGCGCACGGCGAAAGAGGGCGGGGTCAGCAGCATCGCCAGCTCCATGGCCATTCACAATGCCATGCTGCAAGAACATCCGGACCTGCTGGCGCGCCTGTACCAGCCTTTCGCCTTCGATCGCCGGCATGAGGAAGCGCCCGGCCAGGCGCCGTTCACCATGACGCACGTGTTCACGTGGCATGGCGGCCGGCTGTTCAACCGGTATATCCGCAGTTTCATCAACACGGCCCAGCGCTTTCCCGAGGCGCCGCGCCTGGCGCCGGAAGACATCGCCGCGCTGGACCGCTTCGACGCCTACACGCAGGATCCGCGCTTTCGCATCGATATGGAACTCGCGCCGGGCGACATGCAGTTCCTGAACAACTACGTAATCCTGCATTCGCGCACCAGCTACGAGGATCATCCCGATCTGGACCGCAAGCGCCACCTGCTGCGCCTGTGGCTGTTCACGCCGGGTTTGGCCGACGTGCCCGAGAGCTTCAGGCTGCGGTACCTGCTCACGGATGCCTGGGCGAAGAATCCCCGGCCGCCGATCTATGACGTGAACCAGATCATGGGCGTGACCACGCACTGAATCGCGCCGCATGCGGCGGGTGACACCGTGCATCGCCATGCGGGCGGATGAATCCATCAAGACATCAAAGCATCGAAGCATCGAAGCATCGAAGCATCAAGGCGAAGGAGTACAACCATGAAGTCTCTGCACGGAAAAACGGCCTGGATCACGGGCGGCTCCAGCGGCATCGGGCGGGCCTGCGCGCTCTCGCTCTGGCAGGCCGGCGCGACCGTGGTCATCTCCGCGCGCAGCCAGGAGGCGATCGACGCCCTCGTGGCCGAGTGCGGGAACGAGCGGATCATCGCGCTGCCTCTCGACGTGGCGGACCGCGCAGCGGTGGAAGCGGCCGGCCGGCAGTTGCAGGAGCGCATCGGCGCGGTGGACATCCTGGTCAACGCGGCGGGCATCAACGTGGCCAACCGCAAGCTGTCGAAGCTCACGCCGGCGGACTGGGACCAGGTGATCGACATCAATCTCAACGGCGCGTTCTACTGCATGCACGCCGTGCTGCCCGGCATGCGGGAGCAGGGCGGGGGCACCATCGTCAATATTTCGTCCTGGGCCGGCCGCTTCGCCTCCGCGCTGACCGGCGCCGCCTACGGTGCAAGCAAGCATGCGATGGCCGCCATGACCCTGTCCGTGGCGATGGAGGAATGCGCCAACGGCATCCGCGCCTGCGCGATCTATCCGGGCGAGACGGCCACGCCGATCCTGCTCAACCGTCCCACGCCGCCCTCGGAGGAAGACCTTGCGCGCATGCTGCAGGCGGAAGACGTGGCGGCAGCGGTCGATTTCGTGATCTCGATGCCGGCGCGCGCCACCATCAATGAACTGGTCATCAGCCCGACCTGGAATCGTGCCTTCCTCGGGTTCCAGCCGCCCCCGAAGCAAGGCTAGTACAGCGGCGGTTCCGGGGCGCGCGCCGCCGCGAACCGCTGCCTTTGCGCATGACCGGTGCTTACCCGGCACGGATTCCAGGAGACAACGATGAACCGACGCATTTGGATGGAAGGCCTGCTGTCCACCGCCATGGCAGCGCTGATTGCCGGCCCGCTCCAAGCCCGGGCCCAGCCGGCGCCGCCGTGGCCGTCCCAGCCCGTGCGCATGATCGTGCCGGGCGGGGCCGGCTCGGGCACCGACCTGATGGCGCGGCTGTTTGCCGAGCCCCTGTCGAAGGCCCTCAGGCAGCCCGTCATCGTCGAGAACCGGCCCGGAGCCAACGGCCTGATCGGCAACGACATGGCCGCCAAGGCGGCGCCTGACGGCAACACCATCCTCTTCAGCAATGCCTCGGCGGTGTCGGTCAACGCCGCGCTTCGCGCTACGCTGCCCTACGATACGCTCAGGGACCTGGCGCCGGTCATCCAGGTCAGCGCCGGCGGCGTGCTGCTGGTGGCAGCCGCGGGCGTGCCGGTACGTGACTTCAGCGAATTCCTCGAATACGTGCGCGCGAATCCCGAGATCGCCTACGGCACGTGGGGAGTCGGCTCGACCGGGCACCTCGCAATGGAAGCCATTGCGCACGACAGGCAGCTCCGGATGCGGCATATCCCCTACAAGACCATGGGGCAACTGCTCACGGACCTGCAGGGCGGCGTGGTCAAACTTGCATTCGTCGATGCGCGCTCGCCCGTCGCCCTGGTCCAGGCCGGCAAGCTGCGGCCGATCGCCATGACCGGCACGCGCCGCGCGCCCATGCTGCCAAATGTGAAGACGCTCAAGGAGCAAGGATTCAGCTTCGACCTCGATGGCTGGTATGGCTTTTTCGTGCCGGCACGCACACCGGCCGGTATCGTCAGCCGGCTCAAYGGCGAGATCACGCGGGTCATGCTCGACCCCGGGCTGCAGCCCGCGTTTGCGCAGCAAGGCCTGGCATGGGTGGGGCGGAACTCGCCCGAACAGTTCATGCAGGTGATCCGCAACGACATCCGTGCATGGAAGGACGTCGTCGTGGCGGCCCAGGTCAAGGCGGATTGAGCGGGGCATGGCCCGCCCCGCACGGCGCATCCGTCGCCGGCGGGCACCGTGGTGCCGGCTGCTGGCTCAGGTGGCGCAGGCGACCCTTGCCTGGCATCGGGTGTCGCGGCACTCACTTTGACGCTCAGCGGCCTTCAACGTAGAGAAAGAACTCAACCCGCTCGCCCGCGGACTCCATCGACTGGCCAAACGTGATCCAGCCATGTCCCCTGAGCGCGACTTCGTCGCGGCGCAGGACGAATTCATCTTCGCCATCGATGGTGACATGCGTGCCGTTCGAACTTCGATCGGTCAGCACATACCTGCCCGCGCGCGACTCGACCGTCGCCTGGAATCTCGACGCCTGCCGGTCCGCCACGACAATATTCATGGCGCTGTCGCGGCCAATGCTGACCGGCGTGGAGGTGGCGTTCATTYCGAGCAGCGTTTCCCGGTACCTCAGCGTGAGCAGCGCGCTGCGCAAGGCGCGCGGACTCGCCACGGYCATGACGGTCATGTCGGCGTTCTGCTGCCATATCGCTTCGAACAGATCGACGGGCGGTTCCTTGCCGCGCACCTGTATCGGGTACAGGTAGCGGGTCATCTGGCGCAACCTCTCCGGCAGGCGCTCCACGGAGGTCCTGCTGGTGATGATCTGTCCACGCGAGGCGAGCTTGGAGAGGCGGGCGGCGAGATTCACGGTGTCGCCGAACACGTCGCCCGATTCATCGGACAACACCTGGCCATGATGAAAGCCGATATGGACCGACATGGGCACGCCGGCAATGGGCGGAAGTTCAGAAACCGCCACCTGCATGTCGAGTGCTGCCTGCATCGCCTGTTCGGCCGATGCAAACACCACCATGATCTCGTCGCCGATGGTCTTGACGACGCGGCCCTGGACGGCCCCGGAGCAGGATTTCATGACGGCGATGCAGCGGGTGATGGCACCGAAGGCGACCGTATCGCCGGCCGTTTCATATAGCCTTGTACTGCCGCTGACATCCGCGAACAATACCGAGCCGTCGGACGCCTGAGGTACTGGTTCTCGGTCCATATGCATCAATCCGTCCGGTCGATCGGCTGGCCGTCAAAACGTCGTCGGCAAACTGCGCTTGCACTTTGGGCATTCTGGCACCGTCGCCGGGGTTGCTCAACTTGAATTCGCGCGCCGGCTGCGCCGCGATAGTGCGGCAGAGTACTTTGGAGGCGATCCTTTACCGCCTCACCGGCGCGGCCGTGGCGCATACTCATGCTGATCCGGGGGACGCGCGTGACGCGAATGAGACCCGCCCCGGGGCTCCGTGGCGGGGGAGGCCAGATGAACCAGACGCAAGCGCGCTTCCTGGCGTTGTGGTCGCGCTGTGGCGGCATCCACGGCGAGGCCACCTATGCGGACCTGGCACGCCACTACGCCGAGCCGGCGCGTCACTATCACACCCTGCACCATGTGCGCCGCTGCATGCGCGACCTCGACCGGGTGCGCGACGCGGTCCCCGACCCCGATGCCGTGGAATTGGCGCTCTGGTGCCACGACGTGATCTTCATTCCCGGAGCCAGGGACAACGAGCAACGCAGCGCCGAGTGGTTCGTGCAGCGGGCCGGGGGGCGCATCGCGGCGGCGGGGCGCATCGCCGACATGATCCTGGCGACCCGGCATGCCGTTGCGCCGCCCGATCCGGACGCCGCCTTCACCGTTGACATCGACCTGGCGGTTCTCGGTGGCGGACGTACGCATTTCCGCCAGGACGGGGCGCGCCTGCGGGCCGAGCGCCCCGATCTCGACGAACGGACCTACGATGCGCGCGAGCGTACCCTGCTGGGTGCGCTGCTGGCGCGTCCACGCATCTACTACACGGACATATTCCACGCCCGCTGCGAAGCCAGCGCCCGTCGCAACCTGACGTGGCGGCTCAGCCTCCCGGCGCCGCATTGAGCCCCGGCAGCCATCGATCGAGGAGACGCCAATGTCCCAACCAGCGCGAGCCGCAGCAAGCGGCCCCCGGCGCAACGCCAGGCGGGCAGCGCCAGCGACGCCGGCAACCGAGGAGGGCGCCGTGCACGGGACGTCATCCTCCCCGGTCCGCCGCATCAATATCGCGCTGCAGGGAGGCGGCAGCCACGGGGCGTTCAGCTGGGGCGTGCTCGATCGCCTGCTCGAGGATGACCGCATCGAGATCGACGGCATCAGCGGCACCAGCGCCGGAGCGGTCAACGCTACCGTGCTCGCCTACGGCCTCGTCAGCGGTGGACGGGAGGGGGCGCGCCGGATGCTTGAGGCATTGTGGCGCGGCGTCGCCGACTGCGCCCGAATGAGCCCGCTACAGCCCTCTTGGCTCGACCGGATGATGGGCTTCGACCAGTTGAACCTTTCGCCGGGGTGGCTGATGTTCGACTATGTCACCCGCTTCTTTTCGCCCTACCAGCTCAACCCGTCCAACCTGAACCCGCTGCGCGACATGCTGGCCCGGATGATCGATTTCGAGATACTGCGCAATTGCCGTAGCCCCAGGCTCTTCCTGTGCGCCACCAATGTGCTGAGCGGCCGCATACGGGTGTTCGGCAATCACGAAATCAGCATCCAGACCGTGCTGGCCTCGGGCTGCCTGCCCAGCCTGTTCCAGGCCGTGGAGATCGAGGGGGAGTACTACTGGGACGGCGGCTACATGGGCAATCCGCCCATCTACCCCTTGATCTACGAGACCGACGCCCGCGATGTGCTGATCATCCGCATCAATCCGATCCGCATTCCAAATGTACCGACTACGGCACGGGAAATCCTCGACCGGGTCAACACCTTGAGCTTCAACTCGTCGCTGATGCGGGAGATGCGCGCGATCGAGTTCGTCTCCAGCCTGATCGACGAAGGCGCGCTGGATCCCGCGCGCTACCGGCGCATGTTCATCCACAGCATCGATGCCGAGACCGAGATGGCCAGGCTCGGCGTATCGAGCAAGTTCAACGCGGACTGGCACTTCCTGAGTGAGCTCTGCGCGCTGGGACGCGAGCGCGCCGATGGCTGGCTGAAGGCAAACTTCAGCGCGCTGGGACAACGCTCCTCGACGGACATCGTCAAGACCTTCCTGTGAGTGCAACCATGACAGCAACCGTGGCGTGGCAATCAAGGTAGCAGCGGAGTCACGAGCCTGCCGCAGACGCCGCCACCTTGTGTCCGGCCATATGATGCAGATACGCCAGCAAGTCCTTCAGGTCGGCGTCAGACAGCGTTTTCCTGTCGATCGCTGACATGCGCGCGTTGGGCCACCAGCGCAGCGCCTGCGGGTCACGGATCAGTTTGGTCAGCTTGTCGTCGCCCAGGTACTCGACCGGGCTGTATGGCACGTTCAGATCGGGGCCAAGCTGTGCATCGCCGACCCGGTTGAGGGAGTGGCACGAGAAGCAAACGCGCTGGAACGTCGCAAAGCCGCGCATGACAGGGCCGTCGGCAGGCAGGCCGGCGGCGGGCCGGATGGCCGCGAAGCGCTCGGCAGGCGAAGCCGTGATGTCGATGCGCACGATGTTGTATGTCCAGAGACTCTCGTTGACCACGGAAGCGGCGTGGCCCGACGGAACTGTCCAGATCAGGCGAAAGGGCCCGATGTCCTGGCCCTTGAGCGTTGGCCACGGCGCGGCCGGGTTCTCCACCGCCAGCCAGGCGCGCGGCTCGTCGGCGCTGTCAGCCAGCAGCAGGCGCATCGGCAGGTGCGAAATATAGCCATCGCCGGCTGCAGTCGTCGCACTCGCGTCGGGCGTCACCGGCATGCCGCGCAGCAGGACCGCCAGGGGAATGGCCTTGAACGTCAGGCGGCGTTTCAGATTGTCGTCGTCCACCGTCACATCGGTCAGGCGACGGTCATTCAGCAACCCGTCGCGCGTCCAGTTGCGCTGTTGCGTGCCAGCGGAAATGGTCAGCGTCGCCGTGTCCGCGGCGCACGCCTGTCCTGCCAGGAACGCTATTGCACAAGCAAGCGCGCCGGCGGCCTTTGCGATCCAGCTTTTCATGCGTCTTTCTCCAAAGCGCAGGAGATAGGTACGGCACGGCTGCCATCAACACGCGTCCCGCGCGATCGGGCTCCCGCAAAACACCGCGCAAGCCGGGAGCGCCTAGGCAAGATGAGCGACAGACGAATGTGCCCGTTTTTGTCCGAGCGCACAGTGTATTCGAAAGCGTGGAGGCGGAGTAGGCGATCCGCGCCTGCGTCGCCGCGGCGGAACGCGGCGGGCAGGTCGAAGCCGCAGGGAATGCCTATTCGGACCACGCCAGGGTCGGGCCGAAGTCGGCATGGGTGTCGCGGAAGACGAATCGACGGCGAGCCTACGCCGGCACTGGCGCCATGTCCCTAGGGATAGCACCGAGGACATGGAGATCGGTTCCTTCTTGACCATGCGGATATGCCTGACTACCATGTAGACGCTGGTTACATTGATGCTTGCGACAGCCGGGAGTGAAGGGCGGAAAAGCCCACCGCTGCCGTTGATCGTTCGCCTCATGATATGACGAACATCATTTCATTGGCATGAGCTCGCAAAGACGCGAAGCGCAAGGGACGACACACGACAGAAAAGCTCGGACAACGAGTTGAAGGCAGTCGCATGAATCCACAGCAAGGAGGGGAGAAAACCGCCAGCTTCCCTTGCGGCAGGCTGTACCTGCATCCCGCAACACGGCTTGCATCAAACCAACAACAACGAAGGAGATCCCGCATGGCTGTCCGTCATAACGCATCCCGTTCCACCACCCGCATTGCCCTCGCCAGCGTCGCACTCGCCGCCGGCCTGCTCTGCAACGCCGCGCTGGCGCAGACCGCGCCGGCCCCCGCCAGTGCCGACACCCTGCACGCACAGATCGAGGCGCGCGCCAAGGCCGTCGAAGCCCAGCTCATCGCCTGGCGCCGCGACATCCACCAGCATCCGGAACTCGGCAACTACGAGACCCGCACCGCGGAGCTTGTCGCCGACCACCTGCGCAAGCTGGGCATGGAAGTGGAGACGGGCGTGGCCAGGACCGGCGTGGTTGGCGTGCTCAAGGGCGGCAAGCCTGGTCCGGTGGTGGCGCTGCGCGCCGACATGGATGCGCTGCCGGTGAAGGAACGCGTCGACGTGCCCTTCGCTTCCAAGGCAAAGGGCCGGTACCTCGGCAAGGAAGTGGACGTCATGCACGCATGCGGGCATGACACCCACGTGGCGATACTGATGGCGACGGCCGAGGTGCTGGCCGGCATGAAGGACCAGTTGCCGGGCACGGTCAAGTTCATCTTCCAGCCAGCCGAGGAAAGCCCGGCGGATTTCGAGCCCAACGGCAGCAATATGTGGGGCGCCAAGCAGATGGTGTCCGAAGGCGTGCTGGACAACCCGAAAGTCGATGCCATCTTCGGCCTGCACGTTACCAGCGGCATGGAATCCGGCAAGCTCGGCTGGCGCAGCGGCCCGTCGATGGCGGCGGCCGACCAGTTCTGGATCGACGTCAAGGGCCGCCAGACCCACGGTGGGCGTCCGTGGGGCGGGATCGACCCGATCGTAGTGGCYTCGCAGATCGTGATGGGCCTGCAGACCATCCAGAGCCGGCAGGTCGATGCCATGCTGGAACCGTCGGTGATTACCGTGGGCACCATCCACGGCGGCAACCGCATGAATATTGTGCCGGAGAGGGTCGAGATGATGGGCACCATCCGCACCTATGACGAAGGCATGAAGAAAGACATCCATGCCCGCATGAAGCGCACCACCGAGGCCATGGCAACCAGCGCTGGCGCCGAGGCCAGCTTCCGCGTGGTGGAGCTGTACAACGCCACCATCAACCAGCCGGCCCTCACTGAGAAGATGGCGCCCACGCTGCAGCGGGTGGCCGGCGAAGGTAACTGGATGATCGCGCCCAAACGGAGCGAATCGGAGGACTTCTCGTTCTACCAGGAGAAGGTGCCGGGGCTGTTCTTCTACCTCGGCGTGACGCCCAAGGGCCAGGATGTGAGCAAGGCGGCCGCCAACCACTCGCCCGAGTTCTATGTGGATGAGCCGGCCCTGGTCAGCGGCGTGCGCGCGCTGTCCAACCTGACGGTGGACTACATGCTGATGGCGCAACGCTGAGCGCCCGGGCGGGCAGCGAGTCGGTGCCGACGCGCGACATGCACTTTGCCGCGCAGGAATCCGCGCCGTTCAGCCAGATGGAAGCCGCGTTCGGATTGGTTCCTGGCGGCGGCGCGGCCCGGCTCCTCACTCGTCTGACGGGCCGCGGCCGCGCGCTCGAGGTTCGCCCATCGAGATGCAGGCGTGCGAAGTCGCCTTGAGATTCCGGGAACATTACGCTGCCTGGAGAAGAGCCGCAAATCTTGAGGAATTGGGGCGAAATTGCGGCACGCTATTCCAGAAAGGAATCAACTGAAGCCAACTTTTCGCGGGCGGATCGCCACAATGGTTCTCAAGCGCCCGACATTGGGCGGGAGAGCGGTGCCTCAAGGATCCCCATGGAAAACAACACCCACAGTCCCCAGATTTTGAGCAGCTACGTGGCCCGGTCGTGGCAGGATCTGCAAGATGCTTGCACTCGATGCGGGAAGTGCGTGGAAGTCTGCCCGGTCGTGCCGTTTGCCGATGCCGCGGGGGAAGACCCGAAGGCCGTAGTGAAAGGCGTGTTTGATTTTGTCGGCGAGCCGGACGCTACGATCTCGAAAGCCTCGTACGCGTGGGCAAAGCAATGCAATGGGTGCGGGGATTGTATTCCGGCGTGCCCGGAAGGCATCAACCCACGCCGCATGCTAGCCCTCGCCAATGCCGAGATTGCGCGACGCACAAGTCCTACGCCACACCTCTTTCACAAGCTCTCCCGCGCGATTCGCATCATGGTTTCCATGCAGATGGTGCCGGCTGACGCCGCCCGCCTGCTGAGGCCAAAGAAGCCCCGGCCCGTCGACGTCGTGTTCTATACGGGTTGTAATGCGATTCGAACGCCGCATGTGCTATTCAATGCAATGTGCGTGCTTGACGCCCTTAGCGTCAATTACGAAGTAATGGGCGGCCCCGCGTCATGCTGCGGGATCGTCCACAGCAAGTGGGAAGGGGATTTGCCAAAAGGCGGCAGGGTGAGCGAGCAGACGCTCCAGAAATTCGGTGATTTCAAGCCGGAACGCGTCCTGAACTGGTGCCCGTCCTGCCAGATTCATTTCACGCAAACCATTGAAGGGTACCGCGAGGTCAAGTTCGATATCGATCACATCACAAAGTACCTGATCGAGAGGAAGGACCAGTTGCGCGCGCTCTTTACCACGCCCGTCAATATGCGCGTGCTCCTGCATACCCATCGAGGCCTGCTGCAGGTTAGCCAGGACGTCAAAGAGCTCTTGCAGGCCATCCCCGGACTCACGATCGTCGATGAAGTGGAAGAGCAGGGTTATATGTGCGGCAATTCCGGCTCTGACCGTTGCCCAGGACTGAAGCAACAGGAGCGCACTAGGACGGTCGACCATTACAAGCGCGGCGACATGGATGCCGTTGTCTCGCTATACCATGCCTGCCACCGCAGCCTGGCCTCCGATGGCAAGGTGCACGGATTCAAGGTAGTGAGTTTCACCGACCTGCTTGTCCGTGCGCTCGGACATGAGCCCTATGCGGACATGCTGGAACAATTTCGTGGCCGTGACGACTGGCGTACGATGGTGGACGAAGCTGCGCCGCTGCTTGAGGCGAACGGGATCGAAATGGATCCGGACGAGTTGGCCGCCGTCTTGCCTGACGTATTCTCCATGGCGGAGTATCGAGGCGGACTCGCTGCGTTCGCGCCGGGAGAATAGGCGTTATTCAAGTCAGCTTTGGCGATCTTCGTGCTTGAGTAGAGTTGCGGCAGAATGCCGCGACCCTTGCTCCGGTCGCGTATGAGCCAAGCTCAAAATGCCAGGGCTGCGGCACGAACGAAGGACGCGGGCCCCGCCCCGGCGCCGAGCCCGACATCCTCATGCTGGCTTCATGGCCGAATGCAGGGCGGTGCGGAACTTCTGTACCGCTGGCGACATATAGGCTTTCCTGCGGTAGAAAAGCTGCATGCGGGTCTCGAACGCTGTCTCGTAGGGGAGCGCAACGAGATCTCTTCCAGCATGGGTCTGGAGCATTTGATCCGTCAGGATCGTGATCAGATCGCTGTCGCGTAGCAATGACGGGAGGAGTGCGGTTGATGCGTCGGTCTCGATGACGACCTGTGGCGCGCCGAGCCCGTGCTCCTGAAAGAATTTGCTGACGAGTTGGCGCATGCCGTGACCAGGGAGTGGCAGTAACCACTGCGCGGACTTGAGCAGTGCCGGCTCCACCGATGCAGATGCCAAGGGGTGGCCACGCCTGGCAGCGATAACGTACCGCTGACGGCCAAAGTCATCGGACTGGAGTTCGTCGGGTATGGCCTCCGGCATGAAGCAAAGCGCAAGATCCAGCTGGCCATCTTTCAACTCTTCGAAAAGCAGTGTCGACACCTGCACGGAGAGCGCAAAGGATATTTCCTTTTCGCGCTTTGTATAGCGTGCCACCATCGGCAGAAGTGCGGATTCCAGGAGTGCAGGCACGACGCCGAGACGGATCCGCCCCGCAGACGCAGACTTGACAGCGGACATTTCGGCGTAGGTCTGCGCGACGGACTCTCTCACATCCGCAATGCGCTCTAACAGGACGCGTCCTGCGTACGTCAGTTCAACACCTCTTCCACCTCGATCGACGAGCCGGACTTCGAATTCGGCCTCCAGTCGCTGCAAGATCTTTGTGACGGTCGATTGCGTCAGGCCCAGTTTCTGCGCAGCGCGATGCAGGCTGCGAGCCTCAGCCAGTACC
>NZ_JBFTND010000228.1:0-16053 GCF_056397305.1 Cupriavidus sp. 05N40 | reverse complement strand
GGCCCGGCCACTGCGCGCGCAGTTGCGCGCCCGTGGGCAGCGGCCCGCGCTGCGCGAACGGGTCCTGGTCGAACTGCCACGGGTAGTCGGCCTCGCTGACCCAGGGCAGCGCATCGAGCGGCAGGCGGTAGCCCATCGGCGAATCGCCCGGCAGCAGGTACATGCGGTCGTCGCGGAAGAACCAGGGCCCGCTGACCCAGCGCTGGCCGTGCAGGGCCGGTGCCTCCTCGGCACCGGCGCGGCGCAGCGGCAGCACGTAGCCGCTCACCTGCGCCAGGCCCGCGCCGAACACGCGGCGCAGGCGCATGCGCTCCATCTCGTCGTCCAGCCGCGACTCGAGCGGGTCGACGTTGACCGGCAGGCGCCGCTCGCGCCACAGGTAGTACCAGGTGTCTTCATAGCCGGGCTGCACGAAAGCGGGGTCCAGGCCCAGGCGCGTGGCCAGGCTGTCGAGGAAGCGGTGTGCGTCGGCGTGGGTGTAGTCGGCCGGATGGCGCTCGTCGGCGAACAGCGACGGGTCCTGCCAGCAGGGCTCGCCGTCGGCGCGCCAGCAGATCGACAAGGCCCAGCGCGGCAGTTGCTCGCCCGGATACCACTTGCCCTGGCCGTAGTGCAGGAAGCCGCCCTTGCCGTAGCGGTCGCGCAGCTTGTGCACCAGTTCGGTGGCATAGCCGCGCTTGGTGGGGCCGAGCGCATCGGTGTTCCACTCCGCGCCGTCGCGGTCCTTGACCGCCACGAAGGTCGGCTCGCCGCCCATGGTCAGGCGCACGTCCTGCGCATCGAGCCGGCGGTCGACCTCGGCGCCGACCGCCGCCACCGCCTGCCATTGCGCCTCGGTGTAGGGCTTGGTCACGCGCGGCGATTCATAGATGCGCGTGATGGACATCTCGTGGTGGAACGCGACCTCGCTCTGGTCCACCGCGCCGCTGACCGGCGCCGCGCTGCCAGGCTCGGGGGTGCAGGCCACCGGGATATGGCCCTCGCCGGCCAGCAAGCCGGAGGTGGGGTCCAGGCCGACCCAGCCCGCGCCCGGCAGGTAGACCTCGCACCAGGCATGCAGGTCGGTGAAGTCCGCCTCGGCGCCCCTGGGGCCGTCCAGCGCCTTCACGTCCGGCGTCAGCTGCAACAGGTAGCCGGAGACGAAGCGCGCCGCCAGGCCGAGATGCCGCAGCGTCTGCACCAGCAGCCAGCCGGAGTCGCGGCAGGAGCCGGCGCCGGATTCCAGGGTCTGCTCCGGCGTCTGCACGCCGGGCTCCATGCGGATCAGGTAACGGATGTCTTCCTGCAGGCGCTGGTTCAGCGCCACCAGGAAGTCGATGGTCCGCTGCGGCGTGCGCGGGATGCTTTCCACGAAGGCGGCGAAGCGCGGGGTCGGCTCGCCCGTGACCAGGTACGGCGCCAGTTCGTGCGCCAGGCCCGGGTCGTAGCTGAACGGAAACTGCTCGGCGTAGGGCTCGAGGAAGAAGTCGAAGGGGTTGTAGACCGCCATCTCGACCACCAGGTCGACGGTGATCTTGAACTCGCGGGTCGGCTCGAGGATCACCAGCCGGGCGAGGTAGTTGGCGAACGGGTCCTGCTGCCAGTTGATGAAATGCTGCTCGGGCTCGATGCGCAGCGAATACGAAAGGATCGGTGTGCGGCAGTGCGGGGCGGGCCGGAGCCTGACCACCTGCGGCGATAGCTTCACAGGCCGGTCATACCGGTAGTGGGTGACGTGATTCAGTGCGACGTGCGTTGCCACAAAGGCCTCCCATTGGCGCAGAATTTGTGCCGTCTCTAGCAAGCAAGAGTTGTACCGCCCCGCGATGGCCAAGGCCCCGGGGACCCGGGTGCCGCTGCCGGAGGACCTCCCTTCCGGCGCGGTGCCCCGTCATGCCAGCACGGCAACGCTACCGCAGCATGACATGMCGCCTGACCATGATGCCCGGCCATGGCGCCCGACCTGCGCCCCTACATGGCATCCTAAATGGCGTCCTACATGGCGCCGCCGCGCTTCGCCTTGAGTCCCTGCTCGAGCAGCGAACGCAGCTTGGCCAGCGCGCCCGGGTCGCCGTGCGAGGCCGAGCGCGCGTACCAGATCTTGGCCTGCTCGATATCCTTCTCCACCACGCCCGGCTCGCCGCGCTCGTAATAGCTGGCGACGATGTACTGGGCGCCGCTGTCACCGGCGGTGGCGGCGCGGCTGTACCACTGGAAGGCCTTGCCGTAGTCGCGCGAGACGCCCCGCCCGGTGAAATAGTTGGTGGCCAGCGCCACCTGGGCCTGCACATGGCCGCCTTCGGCCGCGCGCCGGTACCACTCGTTGGCGGATTCGAGCGAGCGCGGCACCAGGTCCCCGTGCTCGTAAAGCTCGCCGAAAGTGAACTGGGCGTGGGTCATGTCGTTGTCGGCCGCCCGGCGCAGCCAGATCAGCGCCTCCTGCGGGCGCACCGGCGTGCCTTCGCCGCGCAGCAGCATCATGGCGTAGTTGAACTGCGCCAGCCGGTTGCCTTGCTGGGCCGCCTTGGCGAAGTCGCGCAGGGCCGCATCGAAGGCGCCGGCATCGTAGGCGGCCACGGCCTGCTGCGTCAGCGCCTGCGCCGGCACCGGCGGCTGGGTTGCCGCCGCGGCAGGCGGCGCCGCGGCAAGACAGAGGGAAAGGCCCAGGGCGGCGGCGGCGGCGTTGACCGCGCACCATGACGGCGAAAAGAGACGGACAGGCGGCATGGCAGGCTCCAGGCAAGGCACGCGCTCACTCCAAGTCTACAAGTGTAGGCTTAGGAAGTCGCCAGTAGCAGTCGCAATCCAGCCGGAGAACTTACGGCAGGCGCCACCAGTCCGGCGCTGCCGGCGCAGGGATGGGTACGGTGCTGGGCAGGGCCTCGGCCTGCGCCAGCAGGGCTTGCGCCTCGGCATGCAGGCGCGCCAGGCAATCCGCCAGCACGCGCGCTTCGTCCGGTGCCAGGCAGCTCGCCAGGCGGGCATTGAACGCCTGCGCCTGGGCAAAGGCCAGCCGGTACACCGCCTCGCCCTCGGCGGTCAGCGCGAAGGCCGCGGCGCGGCGGTCCTGGGTGCGCGTGTCGCGCCGCACCAGGCCGCGCGCCATCAGGGCATGCACCGCGCGGCTGGCCAGCACCTTGTCCAGGCCGGCGCTCAGCGCCAGCTCGGTCAGGCGCGTGCCGGGCTGCTCGCCGAGAAAGGACAGCATGCGCCACTCGCGCCGGCTCACGCCCGCCGCCGCGCGCAGGTGCAGTCCGCTGGCGTTCAGCGCGACGCGGGTCAGGTGGTAGAGCCGGTAGTTCAGGAAATCGGCCAGCCGGGCCGGATGCTGCAGGGTGTGGCCGGCGTCCGCCGCCGGCTCGCCCTGCGCGGCGCAGGCTGCGTCCCGGTCCTCGCCGTCCCTGATGGCTTCGTTCATGCCGCACCCGCAAAATTGGTTGATTTTGTCAATTATATGGGTGGGTGTTAGCGTCCATGGGTCTATATAAAACCGGCTCGCCGCGGCGCATTCCGCACTCGCCGGGGTATGGCCAGGCAGCGCAAGGCAAGACGCACGGCGCGCAGATCGATGCGCGAAATCCGTCGTTGGCGCGCCCGGGCCGTATCGATAAATTGGCCGGCCTCGCCGCCGCCAGCACCGCTGGCGGCGCGACAAGCCGCCGAACCCAAAAGGAGAAACCGTGAACCCCGCCAAACTGCTGCGCGCACTCGTCCCCACCCTGGCCGCCATGTCTGCCCTGTCCGCCATCCTGCCGGCCACCCCGGCACTCGCCCAGAGCGAGCGCCCACTGCGCATCCTGGTGGGCTATCCCGCCGGCGGCACCGCCGATCTCGCGGCCCGCCTGGTCGGCGACAAGCTGCGCGAAGAGCTCAAGCAGACGGTGGTGATCGAGAACAAGCCCGGTGCCGGCGGCCGGCTGGTGATGGACTATGCCCGCACCCTGCCCGCCGACGGCAACACCCTGGTGGTGGCCAACTCGGCGGTGATGACCATCGCGCCGCAGGTCTACCGCAAGCTCAACTACGATATCCAGCACGACTTCGTGCCGGTGGCGCAGATCGCCAATTTCCAGCTGGCGCTGGCTGCCGGGCCCGGCACGCCGGCCAGGTCGCTCAAGGAGTACATCGACTGGCTCAAGGCCAGTCCGGCCAGGAACAACTCCTACGCCTCGCCCGCGCTTGGCAGCATTCCGCACTTCTTTGGCCTGCTGTTCGGCAAGCAGGTCGGCGTGGAGATGCTGCACGTGCCGTTCAACGGCTCCGCGCCGCTGATGAACGCCCTGGTCGGCGGCCAGGTGCCGGCGTCGGTCGACACGCTGGCCGACATGACCGAGATGCACCGCGCCGGCAAGATCCGCGTGCTGGCCAGTTCCGGCACGCAGCGCTCGGTCGCCCTGCCCGACGTGCCGACCTTCACCGAGCTCGGCTACAAGGACATCGAAGGCGTCGGCCGCTATGGCTTCCTGGCGCCGGCCGGCACGCCCAGGGCCACGCTCGATCGGCTCAACACGGCGATCGTCCATGCGCTGCAATCGCCCGACCTGCGCGAGCGCTTCCTCAAGCTGGGACTGGAGCCGCAGACCGGCAGCGCCGAGCAGTTCGGCAAGGTGCTGGCGGCCGATGCCGGCCGCTGGGGCCCGGTGGTAAAGAGCTCCGGTTATACGGGGGACTGAAAAAACCCGGCGAAATACAGCCGCCTGTTATTCGTCGCATCGATGAATTCGTATCGACGCCCAACCAGATCCAGCACGCCATGCCCACCCGCAACACCCTCTTCATCATGTGCGACCAGCTGCGCCAGGACCACCTGGGCTGCTATGGCCACCCCACGCTGCGCACCAGGAACATCGACGCCCTCGCCAGGCGTGGCGTGCGCTTCACCAAGGCCTTCGTCACCTCGGGCGTGTGCGGGCCGAGCCGCATGAGCTTCTATACCGGACGCTACCCGAGCAGCCATGGCGCCACCTGGAACCGCGTGCCGCTATCGGTGGGCGAAGTCACCCTCGGCGAATACCTCAAGGACAGCCAGCGAACGCTCGCGCTGGCCGGCAAGACCCACGTCATGCCGGACAACGCGAACATGAAACGGCTGCACCTCGACGGCGCCGGCGAGCTGGAGACGCTGCTGCGCAGCGGCCACTTCGTCGAAGTGGACCGGCACGACGGCCACCATGCCGAGCCGCGCAGCGCCTATGCCGAATGGTTGCGCCAGCAGGGCTACGACAGCGCCGACCCGTGGACCGACTACGTGATCAGCGCCGAGAACGCGCAAGGCGAGATCGTCTCCGGCTGGCAGATGCGCAACGCGGGCCTGCCCGCGCGCGTGGCCGAGCCGCACTCCGAGACCGCATACACCGTGGGCCAGGCCATGCAATATATCGCCGCGCGCGGCGACGAGCCCTGGGTGCTGCACCTGTCGCTGGTCAAGCCGCACTGGCCATACATGGCGCCGGCGCCTTACCACGCCGCCTATACGCTGGACGACTGCCTGCCGCTCAAGCGCCATGACGCGGAGCTGCAGGATCCGCATCCGGTGCTCGACGCCTACCGCACGCAGGAAGAATGCGCCAACTTCATGCGCAGCGAAGTCTCCGACACGGTGCGCCCCACCTACCAGGGGCTCGTGCAGCAGATCGACGACCGTCTCGGCGAACTATGGGACCAGCTCGAACGCCTGGGCCGCTGGGAGGACACCCTGATCGTCTTCACCGCCGACCACGGCGACTTCCTCGGCGACCACTGGCTCGGCGAGAAGGAACAGTTCTACGACACCGTGCAGAACATCCCGCTGATCGTCTACGACCCGTCGCCTGCCGCGGATGCCACGCGCGGCAGCGCCGATGCGCGCATGGTGAGCGCGGTGGACGTGGTGCCTACGGTGCTCGACGCGCTTGGCCTGCCGGCGGCCGATCATCGCGTGGAGGGCCGCTCGCTGCTCGACCTCACGCAGGCGCGCGATGGCGGGCAATGGCGCGGGTTCGTCGTCTCCGAACTCGACTACGCCTATCGCGGGGCCCGCGTCGTCCTCGGCCGCCATCCCGGCGAATGCCGCGCCTGGATGGTGCGCGACGCGCGCTGGAAATACGTGCACTGGCAGGGCTTCAGGCCGCAGCTGTTCGACCTGGAGAACGACCCGGACGAGTTCTTCGATCTTGGCCAGGATGCCGGTTTCGAATCCGTGCGTGCCGCCATGCGGATGCACCTGCTCGAATGGTTCTCTTCGCTCAAGCCGCGGACGACGGTGAGCAATGACGAGGTGGCGGCGAAGACCAATGTGTATAAGCAGGCGGGGGTGTTCTTCGGGGTGTGGTGAGGGCGAGGGGGGCGCCCTCCCCCCTTATCCCACGAAGCGGTATCCCACCCCCAGCTCGGTCATCAGATGCACCGGCTGCGTGGAGTCCTTCTCCAGCTTTTGCCGCAGGTGCCCCATGTAGACGCGCAGGTAGTGGCTGCTCTCCGAATGCGCGGGCCCCCACACTTCGCGCAGCAGTTCGCGGTGCGTCATCACCTTGCCGCGGTGCGCGATCAGCACGGCCAGCAGGCGGTACTCGATCGGGGTCAGGTGGATGGCATCGCCCGCGCGCGTGACCACGCGGTTGGCCAGGTCGACCTGCACTTCGCCGAAGGCGATCAGCGGCGTGCCTTGCGGGTTGAGCCGGGCGTGCCGGCGCAGCAGCACGCGCACGCGGGCGATCAGTTCGCCCACGCCGAAGGGCTTGGTGAGGTAGTCGTCGGCGCCGGCGTCGAGCGCGGCGATCTTGTCGTCTTCCCCGGAGCGCGCGGACAGCACCAGCACCGGCACCTCGGTCCAGGTGCGCATCTCGCGGATCAGCGTCATGCCGTCGCCGTCGGGCAGGCCGAGGTCGAGGATCACCACGTCGGGCTGGCGGGTGCCGGCGTCGATCAGGCCGCGCTTGAGCGTCTCGGCCTCGTGTATGGTGCAGCCCTCGGCCTGCAGTGCCTCGCGCACGAAGCGCCGGATATGCGGCTCATCCTCGACCAGCAGTACCGTGGGCGAAAAATCGAAAGCCATCTCAGTCTGGTTCCTTGTCTGTTGCTGCCCTTGCGGCGATGCCGGGCACGGGGTCCGGGTCCGGTTCCGGCTCGATCGCCGGCGGCGTGCCACGCGGCAGCGCCACCACGAAGCGCGCGCCGCCGCGCTCCATATTCTCCACCCAGATGCGCCCGCCGTGCGCCTGCACGATGGCCTCGCACACGGCCAGGCCCAGGCCCACGCCGGCGGTTGCCGATTCGCGCTCGCCGCGCGTGAACTTCTGGAAAATCGCTTGTTCCTGCCCGCGCGGCACGCCGGGCCCCTCGTCTTCCACCGCGAACCGCACCTCGGTGTCGGCCACCTCGCCCGACACCCGGATGGCGGTCCCCGCCGGCGTGTACTTGGCGGCGTTCTCCAGCAGGTTGCACAGCACGCGCTCCATCAGCACGGCGTCGCATTCCACCAGCGGCAGCGCGGACAGGTCCGCCACCGACACGCGATGGCGCGACAGCGCATCGCGCATGCCGGCCAGCGCCGCGCCCACCATTTCCTCGCACGACTGCCACTCCTTCTGCATGCGCACGTCGCGGCTTTGCAGGCGGGCCATGTCGAGCAGGTTGATCACCATGGTGCGCATGCGCAGGGCCTGCTCGCGCATCGCGCGCACCGTCTCGGCCAGCGCCGGCGACAACTCGGCGCGCTGCATGGTCTCGGCCATGCCGACCAGGCTGGTCAGCGGCGTGCGCAGGTCGTGCGACACGGCGGCCAGCAGCGAGCTGCGCAGGCGCTCGGATTCCATCGACAGCAGCGCCTGCTGCGCGACCTCCACATAGTGCAGGCGTTCGATCGCGATGGCGATCAGCGTGGCGAACACATCGACCTGGCGGCGCAGCTCGGGCTGGGCGAAGGCGCGCCATACCTGCGGCTCCACCGCGAGTACGCCGCGCGTCTGCATCGGCGCCTTGAGCGGCAGGTAGAGCACCGTGCTGCCGGGCAGCGTGTGCGTGCCGGTGCCGGCGGGCTTGCCGTGGTCGAACACCCATTGCGCAAGCACGGGGTCGATGGCGTCGCTGCCGCGTTGCGCCGGGTCGATCACCGGCGGCAGCAGGCGCCCCTTCGGCGAGACCAGGAAAAAGGCCGAGCGCGCGCCGAGCGCGGCCTGCAGGAAGCGGCTGCCGATGGCGATGATCTGCTCGGGCATCAGCGCGKCGGACAGCTCGCGCGCCAGCTCGTAGAGCGTGCGCGCCTCGGTCTCGCGCTGGACCGAGACCCTGGCCTGCTCGCGCAGCCCCGCGGTGAGCTGGCCGATCACCAGCCCGACCGCGAGCATCACGACAAAGGTCACCAGGTATTGCACATCRCTGACCGAGAACGACAGCCGCGGCGGCACGAAGAAGAAATCGAAGGCGGCCACCGACACCACCGAGGCGAGCGCGGCCGGACCGCGCCCGTGGCGCAGCGCCACCGCCACCACCGCGGCGAGGAACAGCATGGCGATATTGACCAGCTCGAACCACGGTCGCGCCAGCGCCGACAGCAGGCTCGCGCCCGCGCACCATGCCACCGCCCACAGGTAGTCGACGCGGCGCGCCGCCACGCTGCCGTCATCGACGGCCTCGCGGTCCTCGCGCACGTCTTCGCGCATATCGCTGCGGGCAGCCGCGTGCACGCGGCCGCGCGCATCGGCCGCCATGGCGTCGGCGGCGACCCGGATCACGTCGATCTCGGGGCAGCCCAGCGCCAGCGAGTCGGCAAAGCTGTGGCGGCCGAACAGCCAGGCGCGCGCGCCCAGGAATGGCGACAGCGACAGCGCCAGCAGCGCGCGTCCGCGCGCCAGCACGCCACCGCCCTGGCGGTGCCACGCGCCGGGCGCGCGCCCGACCACCACCTTGGTCAGGTTGTGGCGACGCACGTAGCCGGCCACCGCCTGCACGATATCGTTGCCGGCCAGGGTCTCGGTGCGCGCGCCGAGTTCCTCGGCCAGCCGCATCGCCTCTTCCAGGTTGGCGCGCTCCTGCGCCGCCAGCGGCGCCAGGCGCGGCGTGGCGACCGTGACCACGTGCCAGTCGCAATCGAGCTGGCCGGCCAGCCGCCGCGCGCTCTTGACCACCTGCGCGGCATCGTCGCCGCTGCCGATGCAGGCCAGCACCGCTTCGCGCGTGCGCCACACCGGACGGATCGATTCGGCATGGCGGTAGGCGCGCACATCGTCGTCGACGCGGTCGGCGGTGCGGCGCAGCGCCAGCTCGCGCAACGCGATCAGGTTGCCCTTGCGGAAGAAGTTGCTGGCCGCCGTGCGGGCCTGCTCCGGCATGTAGACCTTGCCGTCGCGCAGGCGCCGCAGCAGTTCGTCGGCGGGCAGGTCCACCAGGATCACCTCGTCGGCACCGTCGAACACGGTGTCGGGCACGGTCTCCCACACGCGGATGCCGGTGATGCCGCCGACCGCCTCGTTGAGGCTGTCGAGGTGCTGGACGTTGACCGTGGTCCAGACATCGATCCCGGCCGACAGCAGCTCCTCGATATCCTGCCAGCGCTTGGGATGGCGGCTGCCCTGCGCGTTGGAGTGCGCCAGCTCGTCAACCAGGACCAGCGCCGGACGACGCGCCAGCGTAGCGTCGAGATCGAATTCCTGCAGCACGCGGCCATCCATGCGCGGATGCGGGATCGCCTTCAGCGGCAGCCGCTCGAGGCCATCGAGCAGCGCCTCGGTCTCGGCGCGGCCATGCGTCTCCACCACGCCGACCAGTACGTCGCTGCCCTGCTCGCGCAGCGCGCGCGCCGTGGTGAGCATGGCAAAGGTCTTGCCCACGCCCGCCGACGCGCCAAAGTACACCCGCAGCTTGCCGCGCGCGGCGCGCTCGCCCTCCGCCTGCATGCGTTGCAGCAAGGCGTCGGGATCGGGCCGCGGCGGAGTGTCGCGCGTGGCGGTATCAGGCATGTGGGGCTTCAGCACGCGGAGGGCGAATGGATGTCGAGGATTGTGCCACGGCTACGCGCGGGCGCCCGTGCGATTGCGGCCCGGACGGAGTCGACAGGGGATGCACCACGGCCGCGCGAGGTGCCCGGGGGTAGTTGCCTGCTCTCCCCCGGCGCCTCTCCCGCAAGCGGGAGAGGCGAGCAAACCGGCAGGCATCCGGGCAGGCGCTTGCGCCCGCCAGCTCACGGCTTCTCTGCATCCAGCGCCAGGTTCAGCTGCAGCACATTGACCACCGGATCGCCCATCACGTGCAGCAGCGGGCCTTCCGTGTTGGCCGCCACCAGGGCCTGCACGCGTTCGAGCGGCAGGCCGCGCAGGCGCGCCACGCGCGCCGCCTGGTATTGCGCGGCGGCCGGGCTGATATGCGGGTCCAGCCCGCTGGCCGAGGCGGTCACCAGATCCACCGGCACCGGGGCCTGGTTGGCGGGATCGGCTTCGCGCAGCGCTTCGATGCGGCCGCGGGCGGCGTCGGTCAGCGCGGGGTTGCTCGGGCCGAGATTGGAGCCGGACGAGGCGGCCCCGTTATAGGGCATCGGCGCGGTGGCCGACAAGCGGCCCCAGAAATACTTCGGGTCCGAGAAAGGCTGGCCGATCAGCTCCGAGCCGACCGCCTTGCCATCCTTGACGATCAGCGAGCCGGCCGCCTGATGCGGGAACACGGCGCGCGACAGCCCGGTGATGACGCCGGGATAGAGCAGGCCGGTGACGACCGACAGTGCGACGAACACCGTCAGCATCGGGCGCAGCAGGCCGCCCTGGATGGGTGTGCCGGGCTGGCCGCTGGTGCCGCGGCCCTGGGGCGCGGCGGTGACTGGGGTAGGCATGATGACTCCGTTCAATGTCTTTGTCTGGGCTCGGATCGAGCCCGGGTCGGGCCCTGGCCGGGCCTTGTGCGGGCGGCGCGGCTCACGCCCAGCCGAACAGCACCAGGATCATGTCGATGATCTTGATGCCCACGAACGGCACCAGGATGCCGCCCAGCCCGTAGATCAGCACGTCGTTGGTGCCGTCGCCGGTCATCGCCACCAGGCGGCCTTCGGCCTGGTAGTCGCGGATCAGCTTGAGCTTGGCTTCGGGCGTGGCTTCGGCGAGGAAGTCGTCGACCCCGGCCTCGGCCGCGATCGAGGCGGCGGTGAGGCGGTTGTCGCCGGTGATCATCACCGTCTTGATGCCCATCTTGCGCAGTTCGCCGAAGCGCTCGCGGATGCCGGACTTGACGATGTCCTTGAGCTCGACCACGCCCAGCACGCGCACCGTCTCGCCGCGGCCGTCGTCGAACGATTCCGCCACCACCAGCGGCGTGCTGCCGGCGCGGGCCACGTCGTCCACGGCCTGCATCACGGCGTCGGGGAACTTGCCGGCACGCTCGGTCACGTATTTGCGCAGCGCGTCGGCGGAGCCCTTGCGCACGCTGCGGCCGCCCGCGTCCACGCCGCTCATGCGCGTCTGCGCGGTGAACGGCACGAAGATCGGGCGCAGCGCGCTGATATCGGGCGCGGCGGCGCCGGACTGCTGGCGCGCCAGCGTCACGATGCTGCGGCCCTCGGGCGTCTCGTCGGCCAGCGACGACAGCCATGCGGCCTCGGCCAGCTGCTGCGCGCCCACGCCCGGCGCGGCGATAAAGCGCGATGCCTGGCGGTTGCCGTGGGTGATGGTGCCGGTCTTGTCGAGCAGCAGCACGTCCACGTCGCCGGCGGCTTCCACCGCGCGGCCGGAGGTGGCGATCACGTTGGCCTCCATCATGCGGCTCATGCCCGCCACGCCGATGGCCGACAGCAGCCCCCCGATGGTGGTCGGGATCAGGCACACCAGCAACGCGATCAGCACGGTGATGGTCACGGGCATGCCGGCCTTGGCCACGAACACGCTGTACACCGAGAACGGCTGCAGCGTGGCGGTGGCCAGCAGCAGCACGATGGTCAGGCCCACCAGCAGGATGGTCAGCGCCAGCTCGTTCGGGGTCTTCTGGCGCTTGGCGCCTTCGACCATGGTGATCATGCGGTCGATGAAGCTTTCGCCGGGATTGGTGGTGATGCGCACCACGATCCAGTCGGACAGCACGCGCGTGCCGCCGGTCACCGACGAGAAATCGCCGCCCGATTCGCGGATCACCGGCGCGGACTCGCCGGTGATGGCGCTCTCGTCGACCGAGGCCACGCCTTCGATCACGTCACCGTCGCCGGGCACCATGTCGCCCGCCTCGACCAGCACCACGTCGCCGCGGCGCAGCGCGGTGGCCGCGCGCGCCTCGGTGGCGCCGGCGGCGCGCCAGTCGCGCCGGCCTTCCTTGATCAGCTTGGCGGTGACGGTGGTCTTGAGCCCGCGCAGTGCTTCGGCCTGCTGCTTGCTGCGCCCTTCGGCGAGCGCCTCCGCGAAGTTGGCGAACAGCAAGGTGAACCACAGCCAGACCGAGACCGCGAGGATGAAGCCCGCGCTCTCGCCGCCCGCGCTGGCGGGCGAGAACAGGGCCCGGAAGAACAGGATGGTGGTCAGGATGCTGCCCACGTAGACCACGAACATCACCGGGTTGCGCAGCTGGTCGCGCGGCGCGAGCTTCTTCAGCGCGTCGAGCAGGGCCGGCTTGACCAGCTCGGGGGCGAACATGCCGCCGCGCGGCGGGCGCTGGTGACCGCCACCCTTGTGCGTGCCGTGGGCCGGCGCACCCAAGGGGGCCGCCGGTGTGGTGTTTGCAGGTGCCGCGCCGGACTGCTTGCCGCGCGTCACCATCGATTCTTGTTGCATGCGTTTCTCCGCAATACGCTGATCTGCTTCGAGATGCCGCCCGCGTGAAGGTCACTGCCGGGCGGCCATCCCCTGGCTACTTTCCTGCCGCCGTGACCACGGCGCCCTGAAGCTGCTCCGCCACCGGCCCCAGCGCCAGCGCCGGGATATAGGTGAGCGCGCCCACCATCAGCACCGAGCCGACCAGCAGCACCACGAACAGCGGGCCGTGCGTGGGCATGGTGCCGCCGGTCACGGGCAGGCGCTTCTTGGCCGCCAGCGAGCCCGCCATGGCGAGGATCGGCACGATGATCCAGAAGCGGCCGAACCACATCGCCGCGGCCAGCAGCACGTTGTAGAACGGCGTGTTGGCCGACAGCCCGGCGAAGGCGCTGCCGTTGTTATTGGCCGCCGACGAGAGCGCGTAGAGGATTTCCGAGAAGCCGTGCGTGCCGGGGTTGAACACCCCCGCGCGGCCCGGATCGGCCATCACCGCCACCGCGGTGCCGAGCAGCACCAGCAGCGGCGTGACCAGGATCGCCACGGCGGTCATCTTCATCTCGTAGGCTTCGATCTTCTTGCCCAGGTATTCCGGCGTGCGGCCGATCATCAACCCGGCAATGAACACCGCCAGCACCGCGTACACCAGCATGCCGTACAGGCCCGAGCCGACGCCGCCGAACACGACTTCGCCGAGCTGCATCAGCAGCATGGGCACCAGCCCGCCGATGGCGGTAAACGAGTCGTGCATGGCGTTGACCGCGCCGCACGAGGCCGCCGTGGTGATGGTGGCGAACAGCGCGCTGGCGGCGATGCCGAAGCGGGTCTCCTTGCCTTCCATATTGCCGCCGGCCTGCAGCGCGCTGGCCGCGTGATCGATCGGCAAGCCCGCCAGCGCGGCATTGGCCTGCTGCTCGGACAGCGCCGCCACACACGCCATCACGATGAAGATCACCGCCATCGACGCCAGCACCGCCACGCCCTGCCGGCGGTCCATCACCATCTCGCCGAACGTGAAACACAGCGCCGCCGGGATCAGGAAGATGGCCAGCATCTCGATCAGGTTGGCGAGCTCGGTCGGGTTCTCGTACGGGTGCGCCGAGTTGGCATTGAAGAAGCCGCCGCCGTTGGTGCCGAGCATCTTGATGGCTTCCTGCGAAGCCACCGGGCCCATGGCGAGCGTCTGCTTGTCTGTCTTCATGGCGTCAAGCACCGGCGCGCCCTTGGCGTCGAGCACGGGCTGGCCGGCGGCGTCCACCTTGGGCTGGCTGTACTCGACCGGGGTCACCAGCGCGACATCCTTGTAGCCGTCGAAATTCTGGATCACGCCCTGGCTGACCAGCGCCATGGCGACGGCGGCCGACAACGGCAGCAGCACGTACAGAGTGCTGCGCGTCATGTCCACCCAGAAGTTGCCGATGGTGGCCACGCTCTGGCGCGCGAAGCCGCGGATCAGCGCGAACACCACGGCGATGCCGGTGGCCGCCGAGACGAAGTTCTGCACCGTGAGCGCCAGCATCTGCGTGAGGTAGCTCATGGTGGATTCGCCGCCGTAGGCTTGCCAGTTGGTGTTGGCGACGAAGCTCACGGCGGTGTTGAACGACAGGTCGGGAGAGACCGCGCCGAAGCCCTGCGGGTTCAGCGGCAGCCAGCCCTGCAGGCGCTGCAGCGCGTACACCGCCACCACGCCCAGCATATTGAAGACGATGACCGCCACCGCGTATTGCTTCCAGCCCATCTCGGCGTCGGCGCGCACGCCGCCCACGCGGTAGAGCAGGCGCTCGAACGGCCGGCCCCAGGCGGTCGCCCGATATGCGCCGTCTTCCATTGCGCGGCGGATATAGCGCCCCAGGAAGGGCGCGAGCGCCAGCAGGATGGCGAGGTACAGGACAAGAAGTCCCAGGAATTCGGTTGACATCAGAATTTCTCCGGCCGGAACAGGGCAATCAGGAGGTAGATGAAGACAGCGACGGCGAGCACGCCGCCCAGCAGGTCGGCCCAGTCCATCACAGCCCCCTGTCGGTAGCGCTGTCCTTGCGGCGCGCGTCGGCGCGTTGCGCGCCCGGGCCGTCGGCCGCACTTGGCGGCTTGCCGCCAAGTGCGGCGCACAGCGCCAGCAGTGCGCCAGTCAGCGCACCGAACAGCAATAAACCGATGAAATAGATCCCGTCCATGGCAATACACCGTGAGTGATTCACAGCTGGGAGGTTAAGGATCGAGCGGTAAAAACGGGGTAGAGAGGGGGGAGGGGGGTGTAAAGAAGATATAAAAATGACGGGCCGGCGCGCGTGCGCCGGTACCGGCCACGCCGATGCCGGAAAGGAAGGACGGCCGTGCCGGGGGCGTCGCCCGCCTGGGGAAAGCCTTGTCCCGCCTGCCGCGGACGGCTAGATCCAGCCCGACTTGTGCAGTTTTCGCCAGAGTCCCGCGCAGGCCAGCGCGGTCACGCCGATCACCGTCGGGTAGGCGTAGTGGAACTTCAGTTCCGGCATGAAACTGAAGTTCATGCCGTACAGGCTGAACACCACCGTGGGAATGGCCAGGATGGCGCCCCAGCCGGCCAGGCGCTTGACGATCTCGTTCTGGCCCACGGTGACCAGCGCCAGGTTCACCTGCACCGCCGTGGTCAGCATCTCGCGCACCACGTCGAGCGTGCGCACCAGGCGGCTGGCGTGGTCTTCGATGTCGCGGAAATAGGCGCGCAGCTCCTTTGGCACCAGTTCCTCGTGCAGCCGGATCAGCTGTCCGCAGATCTCCTCGATCGGGTAGACCGCGTTGCGCAGGCGCAGTACCTGGCGCTTGATGTGGTACAGGTGCTCGATCGCGGCGCGGTCGAACTCATCGCGGAAGATGCCCTGCTCGAGCTGCTCGAAGGCATCCTCGAGCCGGGTGACGATGGGCATGTAGTGATCCACCACGAAGTCCATCAGCGCATAGAGCACATAGCCCGGGCCGTTGGCCAGCGCGCGCGGATCGCTCTCGCAGCGCTCGCGCACCGGGGTGTAGCTGCTGCTGACGCCGTGGCGGACCGACACCACATAGTTCGGGCCCACGAACAGGTGGGTCTCGCCCACCACCACTTCCTCGTCGACCAGCTGGGCGGTATTGAGCACGATGAAGATGGAATCGCCGTAGGTCTCCAGCTTGGGCCGCTGGTGTGCGTCGAGCGCATCCTCCACCGCCAGGTCGTGCAGGCCGAATTCCTGCTGCACCTTGCGCAGCAGCGGCAGGTCCGGCTCGTGCAGCCCGAGCCAGACAAAGGTGCCGGGCACGGCGATGGCGTCGCTGATCTTGTCCACCGCCACATCCCCCAGCCGCTTGCCGTCGCGGTAGGCCACGCTATTGACGATTGCACCCATGCATACTCCCTTGTCTGGAT
>NZ_JBFTND010000227.1:0-11383 GCF_056397305.1 Cupriavidus sp. 05N40 | reverse complement strand
GTGCTGGTCAACCTACTCAAGAACGCCGTCGAGGCCATGGCCGGCCTGCCCGCCATGCGCTCGACCGGCGTGGTGCGCCTGCATGCGCGCGTGGAACCCGGCGAGTTCGGCAACAATATGCGCATCGACGTGATCGACCAGGGCCCCGGCGTGGACGAGGCCACCAAGGAACGCCTGTTTGAACCATTCTTCAGCACCAAGTCCGACGGCATGGGCATGGGCCTGAATATCTGCCGCTCCATCATCGAATCCCACCAGGGAAGGCTATGGGTGGAGAACAATGTCGACGGCATCGGCTGCACCTTCAAGATCATGCTGCCGCTGCAACCGGCGCTGATCGACCAGTAGGCTGCGCGCGACACGACCCGAGCCAGGCGGCCCTCGCCGGGGGGTAACCCCCGCGGGCCCCTGTCGCTAGCCGGCCGGGGCGGTTACACTTGGCGACAAATGACTTTGTTGTCCCAGGAGACTTCATGAACGTGACGCCAAACCCTACCTCCCACCGCGGCGAGACCGTCTTTATCGTCGACGACGATGAAGCCATGCGCGACTCGCTGACCTGGCTGCTGGAGGGCAATGGCTACCAGGTTCGCAGCTTTACCAGCGCCGAGCAGTTTCTCTCCGCCTACGACGCCGGCCAGGTTTCGTGCCTGATCCTGGACGTGCGGATGCCGGGCATGAGCGGGCCCGAGCTGCAGGAGCGCATGATCGCGGAGAACATCAATATCCCGATCGTCTTCATCACCGGCCACGGCGACGTGCCGATGGCGGTCTCTACGATGAAGAAGGGCGCGATCGATTTCATCGAGAAGCCGTTCGACGAGTCCGAACTGCGCTCGCTGGTCGAACGCATGCTGCAGAAGGCGCGCACCGACCATTCCGCCGCGCGCGAGCAGCGCGCCGCCAAGGACCTGCTGGGCAAGCTCACCACGCGCGAGCAACAGGTGCTCGAGCGCATCGTCGCAGGCCGCCTGAACAAGCAGATCGCCGACGACCTGGGCATTTCCATCAAGACCGTGGAGGCGCACCGCGCCAACATCATGGAAAAGCTCAACGTCAACACCGTGGCCGACCTGCTGCGCCTGGCCCTGTCGAAGAACAGCTGAGCGCAAGCGGCATGCGCCCGTAGCGCGGTCCCGCCCGGGGGCCCGCTACATGGCCATATGGCCAGATGGCCATATGGCCATCTGGCCACCTTGCCTTCCCCGCGCGGGGAGGCGCACTGTGGCCCTGATACCCCTCCCGCTCACGCCTCCGGGTCCCGGAGATACTCCTCGTCGCGAAAGGTCACGACCCATTGCGGCTTGTAGACCACGAACACCGCGACCAGCATGYCGGTCAGGAAGGCCTCGCCAAACGCCAGGATCAGCACCGCCGTCAGCGTGTCCGACAGCGTCAGCACGCCGTCGCCCATGCTGAGGCTGCGCCATGCGGCCTGCGCCGCCCCGGCGCCCAGCGCGGCCAGCCCGGCCGCGAAGTAGCCATGACCGAGAATGAAGACAAAGGGGTGGCGTGGCAGCAGCTGGCGCATGGCGCCCTGCAGCGCCGCTGAAATCAGCGCCGGCAGCAAACCCATCCACGCATAGCGGGGCCACAAGGATGGCCAGTCGATGCCGCTCCAGGTCTCCCCTGCCAGGTAGCCGAGGCCCAGCAGCGATACCAGATCCGCCACCAACAGCGACAGCAGCGCCAGCGGCAGCCCGAACAGCGTCACCATCAGCGTGGCGCCAGACAGCTGGAATGCCAGCGCGCCCGGCAGCGCCACCCTGGCCGTCCACAGCAGCGTCACGAACAGCAGCGCACCCAGCCAGCCGTGCTGCAGTTCGTCGCGCCGGAGCAGTTGCCAGGGCCGGCGCCATAGCGCCCAGGCCAGCCCGGCAAGGCTGAGCGCCGCCAGCAAGGCTTGCGCGCCCTGCCCGCCGGGCGCGAGGAAATAGGTCAGTGCGTGCATGCAGGGATGCTACCAGTGCCCCTGGCGGCATCGCCCCCGGTTGCGTCAACCTTTATAATTCCGCTTTATCCCTTCTTCCCACCTTCCCCTCCGATCCCATGCCAGCCCAACTCATCGACGGCAACGCCCTTGCCAAGCAACTCCGCGCGGAAGCCGCCCAGCGCGCCGCCCGCCTTACCGAGCGCGGCCACCGGCCGGGCCTGGCCGTGGTCCTGGTCGGCGATGACCAGGCCAGCCAGGTCTACGTGCGCAACAAGGTGAAGGCCTGCGACGACAACGGCTTCCACTCCTCGCTGGACCGCTATCCGGCCGACCTGAGCGAAGCCGACCTGCTGGCGCGCATCGACGCCCTCAATCGCGACCCGAACATCCACGGCATCCTGGTGCAACTGCCCCTGCCCAAGCATATCGACAGCCACAAAGTGCTCGAAGCGATTGCCCCGGAGAAGGACGTGGATGGCTTCCACGTAGCCAATGCCGGCGCCCTGATGACGGGCGCCCCCCTGTTCCGCCCCTGCACGCCGTACGGCTGCATGAAGATGCTGGAATCGGTGCAGTTCCCGTTGCGCGGTGCCCGCGCCGTGGTGGTGGGCGCCTCCAATATCGTCGGCAAGCCGATGGCGATGCTGCTGCTCCAGGCCGGCGCCACGGTCACCATCTGCAACAGCAAGACGCGCGACCTGGCCGCCCATACCCGCGACGCCGACGTGATCGTGGCCGCGGTGGGACGCCGGAACATCATCACCGCCGACATGGTCAAGCCCGGCGCGGCCGTGATCGACGTGGGCATGAACCGCGACGACAATGGCAAGCTGTGCGGCGACGTGGACTTCGCCGGCGTCAAGGAAGTGGCCGGCTATATCACGCCGGTGCCCGGCGGCGTGGGCCCGATGACCATCACCATGCTGCTCATCAACACGCTGGAAGCCGCAGAGCGAGCCGCCGGCTGAGGCCGCCCGCCGCCATCGCGGCACTGGAAAACCTGCCACCCCGCCCCAATGTGCGGGGTATTGCCTTTATGGGCTCTGCCAAGAGAGACGTCATGGACCAAGCCGCCAACGCTAACGCCGCCAATCCGCTGCTGGATTTCACCGACCTGCCCCGTTTCTCCGATATCCGCCCCGAGCATATCGGGCCGGCGCTGGACGTGCTGCTGGCCACCGCGCAGGCCGCCGTCGAGCGTGCCGAGGCGCCCGCCACCGAAGCCACCTGGGCCAATGCCGTGGAAGCGCTCGAGACCGCCACCGAGCCGCTCGGCCGCGCGTGGGGCGTGGTCGGGCACCTGAGCGCGGTCGCGGACACGCCCGCGTTGCGCCAGGCGCACGCCGATAACCTGCCGCGCATGACCGAGTTCTGGTCCTCGCTGGGGCAGAGCCTGGCGCTGTACGAGAAATACAAGGCCCTCGCCGCCAGCCCCGAATTCGCCACCATGAGCGCGGCGCGCCGCCAGCTCATGGAGAATGAACTGCGCGGCTTCCGCCTGGGAGGCGCCGAACTGCCCGAAGACAAGAAACCGCGCTTCGCCGCCATCCAGGAACAGCAGGCCCAGCTGTCCAAGGCCTTCTCGGATCACGTGCTCGACGCGACCAACGGCTATGCGCTGGTGATCGAGGACGAAAGCCGGCTGGGCGGCCTGCCCGCGGACGCGCTGGAAGCCGCGCGCGGCGCGGCCGAGAAGGACGGCAAGGCGGGCTGGAAGTTCACCCTGCACTTCCCTTCCTATTTCCCGGTGCTGCAGTACGCCGACGACCGTACGCTGCGCCAGACCATGTACGAAGCCAGCGTCACGCGCGCGTCGGAGCTGGCCGGACAATACGGCCAGGGCAAGTCCGAATGGGACAACACCGCCAATATGCGCGAGCAGCTGGCGCTGCGCCGCGAGGAGGCCCTCCTGCTCGGCTATGGCTCCTACGGCGAAGTTTCGCTGGTGCCCAAGATGGCGGAATCGCCGGCGGAGGTGCTGCGCTTCCTGGACGAGCTGGCTGCCCGTGCCCGCCCGTTCGCCGAGCAGGACTGGGCCGAACTCAAGGCCTTTGCCGCCAGCGAGCTGGGCCTGGCCGAACTGGCGCCGTGGGACGTGGCCTACGCTTCGGAAAAGCTGCGCGAACAGCGCTACGCGTTCTCCGAGCAGGAGGTCAAGCAATACTTCCCGGAGCCCCAGGTGCTCAAGGGGCTGTTCGGCGTGGTGGAAAAGCTGTTCTCGGTCAGCATCGAAGCCGACCAGGCCCAGACCTGGCACCAGGACGTGCGCTTTTTCCGCGTGGTATCGCCCGGTGGCAACCTGCTGGCGCAGTTCTATATCGACCTCTATGCCCGCGAAGGCAAGCGCGGCGGCGCCTGGATGGACGACGCGCGCGGGCGCAAGCTGCTCGCTGACGGCCGCGTGCAGACGCCGGTGGCCTACCTGACCTGCAATTTCTCCGCGCCGGTGGGCGGCAAGCCCGCGCTGTTCACGCACGACGAAGTCATCACGCTGTTCCACGAGTTCGGCCACGGCCTGCACCATATGCTTACCCAGGTGGGCGAACTGGGCGTGTCGGGCATCAACGGCGTGGAATGGGATGCGGTGGAGCTGCCGTCGCAGTTCATGGAGAACTTCTGCTGGGAATACGAAGTGCTGGCCGGCATGACCGCGCATGCCGACAGCGGCGAGCCGCTGCCGCGCGCGCTGTTCGAGCGCATGCTGGCCGCCAAGAATTTCCAAAACGGCATGATGACGCTGCGCCAGATCGTGTTCTCCTCGTTCGACATGCATCTGCATACCGACTTCGACCCCGCCGGCGAGAAGTCCGTGCTGGCGCTGTCGCGCGAGATCAACGACCGCGCCCACGTGGTGCCGCAGCATCCGCTGTCGCGCTGGCCGAACACCTTCAGCCATATTTTCGCGGGCGGCTACGCGGCCGGCTACTACAGCTACAAGTGGGCGGAAGTGCTGTCGGCCGATGTGTACGCGGCCTTCGAGGATGCCGCCAAGCTGTCGGGCTCCGTGCTGGACGCCGAAACCGGCGAGCGCTACCGCCGCGAGATCCTGTCGGTGGGCGGCAGCCGCCCGGCGATGGAGTCCTTCACCGCGTTCCGCGGCCGCGCGCCGCAGATCGATGCGCTGCTGCGCCATGGCGGCATGGCACTGGCGTGAGCCCCGCGGCACTGGCCCGGGCCCGCGCATAGCGCAGCCGGCCAGGAACACGGGGGAGCGGACGGGCGGCTCGGTGCGCGCCGTCCCGCCGTTTCTCCTTGTCCGCCGTTTCTCCTTGCCCGGCGTCGCCCGCGCGCGGCTTTGCCGGCAGGGACCTTGTCCTCGCATGGAGAGGCATGTCCGGCACCCGCAATCAAAAAGCCGCAAGGTGACGGCCCAGACCACTCCGAATTGGCTAGACAGGCCCAGTCAAGTAAGATGCGGGCCATGAGCTACCTGCCGCCTGCCGCCGCCTACGCGCACATCAAGAACTACCTCAAGGAGGGCCTCAGCGCCGGACGCTGGCCGCCAGGCACCCTGATGCCGTCGGAGTCCGAGCTGGTGACCCAGTTCAGCGTCAGCCGCATGACCGCCAACCGCGCCGTGCGCGAGCTGCAGGCCGAGGGACTGGTCGAGCGCGTGCAGGGCGTCGGCACCTTTGCCACCCAGCCCTATCGCGCGTCCTCCACGCTGACGATCCGCGATCTCCATGACGAAATCACCGAGCGTGGCCACAAGCATCGCTCCGAGGTGCACCTGGCGCGGGCCGAAACGGTAAGCGACACCCTTGCCCCGCGCATGGGCCTGCCGGCCGGCAGCAAGGTCTTCCACACGCTCATCGTCCACAGCGAGAACGGCGTGCCGCTGCTGTGCGAAGACCGCTACGTCAACCCTGCCCGTGCGCCGGACTATCTCGGCGTGGACTTCACCAGGACCACGCCGACCAACTACCTGCTGACGGTGGCGCCGCTGTGGGAGGCGCAGTATTCCATCGAAGCGCAACTGCCCACCGCGGAAGAAGCGCAACTGCTCGGCATCAAGCCCGGCGAGCCCTGCCTGGTCGTGGTACGCCGCACCGAGAGCCAGGGCTCGCCGATCACGCTGGCGCGCCTGGTGCATCCGGGCTCGCGCTATACCATAGAGGGTTCGTTCAAGCCCTGAAGATGGCCACGCGCATTTGCCCTGGCCGCCTACGAACCTCCACCAAAGGGATACCCAGCTTTCATGAGAATCGCAACCTGCAATCTTCATTAGCGACTCCGGACGATTCTCAGTGGCTCAGCTTTCCGCCGAAAACTAGGGCTCATCAAGGGTTTTAGGCGCACACAGTCTCACTGCGCATCGTATTGGCGCGTCTTTTTTGGGTAGCTGGTTGGGTAGCTAGAATCGCTATAATGCGCTGGCTACCCAACGAGGATCCCATGCCCCGTATCACCTACGCCCTTGACGATATCCAACTCCGCCGCTGGGTCGCGGCCGGCGAACCCGTTGCCAAGGCGGATGGCGACGGGCTGACGTTCACCCTATCTGGCGCAGGGACTGCCGCCTGGGTTCTGCGGTACCGCATTCCCGGCGGCCGGCGCAAGGAACTCACCCTCGGCAACTACCCAGACCTATCGCTCGCGGCGGCGCGCAAAGCTGCTCGCGCGCACCGCGTTGCCATCGACAACGGGATGGACCCAGCAGCCGAGAAACGCCAGGAAAAGGCCAAGACCGCCGCCGCCTGGTCGGTCCGCACCCTCGTGCAGGACTTCCGAGAAAAGCGCCTCTCCCAGGATGTTGGGCACCCACTTGCGGAGGGCACCGTCTACTACCGGAACTGGGATCTCGACAACGTGGTGCTGCCAAAACTGGGCAGCATGGAGGTGCGGAAAGTAACCCCGACCGACATCGTCGCGGCCATTGAGGGTGCCAACCGATCTTGGACCGTCAGCAAGCGGATCTTGACCACACTGTCGCAGGTATTCGACCACGCTTGCGGGCGCCGCATCATCGTCGCGAACCCGTGTGCTGGCGTCAAGCTGACCGCCTTGATGGGTCCGCGGCCCCCGGTGCGCAAGCGGCTAATGCTCACGGCGGAGGAGCTGACGTCTATCCTGCCGGGGATCGACGAGACCATCGGGCGGGAGAATGGGCTGTCGCTGCGAATCCTGCTGGCCACCTGCGTGCGCACGAACGAACTGGTGAAGACGCTGAAGGACGATGTCGACCTGGACCGCCGCGCCTGGTTCGTGCGGGATGAAACGGTCAAGACGCGCCGCGGCTTCCTCGTCCCGCTGACACCCATCGTCACCGAATGGTTTGAAGAGCTGATCGCCCTCTCCGGTGGCTCGCAGTGGCTGCTGCCGGCACGCCGGGCCGACCGTGTCGCGCGGCATGGCGACACGCACATCGGCAATAGCACGCTATGGGCGGCCATCGACCGCGCGTTCGAGCGCGGGGGGCTGAAGATCCGCCGGTTCACGCCCCACGACACCCGCAGCACGGCCAAGGGCCACATGATGAACATGGGGATCGCGAAGGAGATCACCGAGCTGGCGCTCAACCACGCGCTGAAGGGGATGGAGGCCATCTACGACGTTCGCGAGGAGATCCCGGAGCGACGCGCAGCGCTGGAGAGGTGGTCGGAATTCATCGCGGCATGCGCGGAAGGGACAGTGGCAGACGTCGTGCAACTGCCCTCGGCACGAACGCGCGCGGCCTGATTCGGGCGCTGCGGGCCGGCCGCACCATACTGTATATCCATACAGTTAACTCAACTATCCGCGCTTGGCTTCGGACGACTTTTACACTGTATATCCATACAGTGTTTTCGGAGTGCGCCCATRTTCACCTGCGATCCCGGTACCGTCTACCTATACAGCCACTCCCACGGAGCGGCGCGTTTGGCCGTTCGCTGCCTCCACCTGGCCATCGAGGATCCGCTGCTCACCGCTGACACCTGGAATCCTGAGGTTGAGGCCGCTGCCCAGGCCGCGAGCGCGACGATCACCCTGACGGGAGTCGATACCGCGGCGATCGTGACGCTGCCCTGGAGCCTTGACCGCCTGGCGGTCAACTACCAGGGCGCTTCACTGAGCTTCCAGCTCGCCAACAGCATCCAGTTCACCGGCCCCCGCTCGATCCGCCTGCGCACCCGCGGCGAGCGCCACTATGCCACCCCGCAGGAGATGGCATGTTCCCTGTGACCTACGACGCGGCATCGATCTTCCTGGAAACCCACTTCCTGCCCGGCGATACGGCCGAGTTGCGCCTCGACTGCGAAGGCGTCACCGTAACGGCCAGCGCGGTGACCGTGCACGGCATCGAAACGCGCCACATTGAGAAGATGTGGTGGACGGCCGACTACCTGTCGTTCGAGCAGGACGGCCAGCAACACCGGATCAAGGTGGGCCGGCCGGCAGTGAAGCCGCCGCTGCGCGCGTACTTTCCACGCACCTGAGGCTCGTCATGGGTAACAGCAAACTCTCCGCTGGCTGCCAGATCCACGAGCCCGACAGTGCCGAGCCTGCCGGGCCGTCGGAAAATGGCATCCTCGCCCGGGTTCCGGGCAACTACATCTCCGATGCTGGCAAGCAGCTGCCACCACCCAGCTATGACGGTCCCACCGAGGGCGAGACGGTAATCCTCGGCGGACAGGCGGGCCTCGTGCGCATCTTCTTCAGGCGCATGATCGCGCGCCGCGGCAAGCACTCGCACTGCTTCTGGGCTGCCTACCGGGCCGAGCCAGTCGACGGCGCCGAGTGAGATACTAGGAGCCCAAGCCCACGGGAGCCCACCCATGTGCAACAACTACGCCCCGGTGCAGCGCCAGCTGCTGCGTGACGTGTATGGCGTCGAGCCGCTTGCGCTCGACTATCCCGCGGAGACCTGGCCGGACTATGCCGCGCCGATCATCGTGGGCAACAGCGACGGCGCGCGCCAGGCGCTGATGGGCACGTTCGGCATGGTGCCAAAGTCGCGGATACCATCGGGCGTGGCCAAGTTCGACACAACCAATGCGCGATCGGAGACGGTCGGCGAGAAGCGCTCGTTCTCGGGGCCGTGGAAGAAAGGACAGGTCTGCCTGGTGCCGGCCACCAGCTTCTTCGAGCCGAACTACGAGTCAGGGCCCAAGTCCGTGCGCTGGCGCATCTGGCTGAAAGGCGAGCCCGAGTTTGCGATCGCCGGCCTGTGGCGCGACTGGGTCGAAGAAGGCGGCAGCCAGCTGTTCAGCTTCACCATGCTGACCATCAATTCGGAAAAGCACCCACTGATGAACCGCTTCCACGCCCCGGGCAAGGAAAAACGAATGATCGTGATCGTGCCGCGGGCGGAGTGGGATGACTGGCTGACCTGTCGGGATCCCGAACGCGCGCGCAGATTCATGCGCCCCTACCCGCCGGAGTTGATGGCAGCCGAGCCGGCGCCGCGCGAACCGCGGGCGAAAACCATCGCGTAGAGCGCCCCAAGTGTCACCACGGCGCGCATGTGCAGCGCGCGTTTTCGTCACCTCCCCGTATCCAGGCGGCTCTCAGCATCCTCCCCCTTTCGCGAAAGCGCCCCCGAGCATCCATTTGCTAACGCAATCCGCGAAGGTAGGCCGGTGCCCGACATCGGAGTCCGCATAGCACAACTAGAACGAACGCATGACCAAGGGCATGAGGTGACCAAATGTCAATCGCGACTGTCAGCGTAGTGCTAACCGAAGAGTCACATTGGGCGGTAGAGTCCAGTGATAACGATGGGGTCCGCATCAAATACGCCTCTCGCGGAGAGGCGATCTCCGCCGGCTTGCAGATGGCAATAGACAAGCGGGCCGTCCTGAAGATCCACGCGAGGAGGATTAGTCCTGAATCGGCTCTATGACAAAGCCCTCGCGCTCAAGCTGGGGGGCAAGCGCGCGGGCAGTGGTCAGCGTGTCCGTGTGATGGCTTCAAGGACAGCGCCGCCCTTGGGCGTGATGCAGGGTCGGCGCCCTGAAGCGATTTCCCCCAGGTAGATAAGCTGGTGCTCGCGGAGCGCTTCCAAATCCGCGCGATCCAGTCCAGTGTGATCCAGGGCGCCTTGGACTAGCATGAGTGTCGCTACTTCATGGGGGCTCAGCATGCTTGCCTCTTATATTTTTGAACGGCAGCGGGGAACGTAGATTGCAACCATTGATCGAGACCGGTCTCCCGCTCTGCCGCCTAGGTTGCAACTTATGAGATCGTTGACCGCCAGGCGCCAATGCATTCAACACACTCCATTCCGGATCTTCAAGCTCTTTCCTGCTTATTAAGGGAAACCCCTCGGCTTGACCGGTGGGCGCGGGCATTTTTTCGTATTGTCATGTAGTGGGACTACGCAGCTCCTCGTCATGACGGGCAGCGGTGTGCCGACTAACCCATTTGCCTGATGGACGCAATCCAATACTTCTGCCACAGTGCTTTCCCGACTCCCTTGAGGGCACCATCCATGACCGTTGACTGGTTCCTGATTGACGCGCCTCGCGTCGTGCCGGACGAATTTTCCGCCTGGGAGGTGGCCGAGAGCCATTGGACAGAGCTGTTTTACCGGCTGCTCGACGCGAAGGCGGGCAGCCTCGCAGAACGTGAGCTAGAACACCAGGTAATGGCGGCCAAGCGGGAAGCCGATCGCCTTGAGCGGGTCGCCCGCGCGATTTGGGCGCGCGAGCAATGTCAAGGGCGGATGAGTGGGAGCGCCTAGGAGGCGATCTCCATCCAGCAGGAATATGCTTGCGAGAGTTGAAAGTACGCGTCTTCAGGGCCATTTACGCTACAGGCTTATTTCCCCCAGCGCGCCGCTGGCGCCCGGAATCACTATGATCGAAGTTCTTGCAGCCCCCCAACCGCCTGCCAAGGCCGTCTTCCAGCGGCTATGCGGGGTGGTAGACCAAGCCTGTCAGCAGCACTGCGCCCGATCTGCCGTCCTCGCCGCGCAGGCGCAGGGATTGAGCGGTGGTCGGCTGCCCGATGCAGGGGCGGAGCAGTACGCGTACACCGATGCAGACGGCAACCGTGTTCGTCTCCAGCTCCACCCTATGGACAGGCCCGGAGGGGCCGGCCTGTTGACACAATTGATCCTGACCCTCACCCCCGCCGACGGACTCACTCGCACCCATCTCCGACAATGCGAAGATCAGCCGACGGCATGATGCCCCGGCCTTAAGGCGCGCGCAGACACGGAGCGGAGGCATTCAACCAAACGGCCAATAGCAACGCTTCGTACGCTCCACTACCCTCCTATCTGCATTACTTTGATGGACGGCCCCGCCGCTGCCATTCCCGCTCTTCCCGATTCAAGCAGCGGCGGTTTTTTTGTTCGAGTGAATCACCAACCACTTCATCGACGCTGAGCCCTCACCTCGTTCCCCCAGGTCTGTCAGCCGCGTCCGTGGACTTACGATGCCTGGCAGCCCATGCTCCCGGCGCCCACCAAGTCCCGCATAACCCCGTCCTGCCACGCGTCATAATCGGCCGTGGCCGGCGCGTGAG
>NZ_JBFTND010000226.1:0-11403 GCF_056397305.1 Cupriavidus sp. 05N40 | reverse complement strand
GAATACGGGCTCGATATGGTCGAAATCACGCTCTTCCTGCATGCGCTGCATCAGGACGCTGCCGACCATTCCTCGCCAACCGACGAGACCTACAATCATGACTTACCTCGGATGTGATTTGAACTTCCCCGCGCTTTCCTCGCCCGACGTGACTGCGCGGGGAAGACGAGCAGGCACGACGAACGATCTAGCCGATCGTTTTGGTAATGGTTTTAATCGTCGTTGCGGTAAGCGGGTGGCCGTGCGAACCCAGGCCGGCCGGGCTGCGGGTAGCAGTCAGGAGGGCGCTGGCAGTCGAGGGGGACTGGAAGATTCGGACCATCGACAAAGTCTACACGATTTTGCGGCAGTGCCACACGCGGGAAATCGGGGACAAATTAAAGAAAACCAGAAGAAAAGGCGCCACATGGGACGCCTTTTCAACTTACTGCCTTGATCCTTGGCGCACGCCGCTTACAGGGCCGCCAGGACGGCGTCGCCCATCTCGCGCGTGCCGACCTGCTTGCAGCCCGGCGTCAGGATGTCGCCGGTGCGGTAGCCCTGGGCCAGCACCGTCTTGACCGCGTTCTCGATGCGGTCGGCCTGCCCGGCGCGGCCCAGCGAGTAGCGCAGCATCATCGCCGCCGACAGGATGGTGGCCAGCGGGTTGGCCACGCCCTTGCCGGCGATGTCCGGCGCCGAGCCGTGCGACGGCTCGTACAGGCCCTTGTTGTTGGCGTCCAGCGAAGCCGACGGCAGCATGCCGATCGAGCCGGTCAGCATGGCTGCCTCGTCCGACAGGATGTCGCCGAACATATTGCCGGTGACGATCACGTCGAAGCTCTTGGGCGCCTTGACCAGCTGCATGGCCGCGTTGTCCACGTACATGTGCGACAGCTCGACTTCGGGGTATTCCTTGTGCACTTCGATCACGATGTCCTTCCAGAACTGGAAGGTCTCGAGCACGTTGGCCTTGTCCACGCTGCACAGCTTCTTGCCGCGCTTGGCCGCGGCCTGGAAGGCCACGTGCGCGATGCGGCGGATTTCCGGCTCGCTGTAGCGCATGGTGTCGAAGCCTTCGCGCGCGCCCTGGAAAGGACCGTCCGGTGCTTCGCGCATGCCGCGCGGCTGACCGAAGTAGATGTCGCCGTTGAGCTCGCGCACGATCAGGATGTCCAGGCCGGCCACCAGCTCGGGCTTCAGGCTCGAAGCGCCCGTCAGCTCCGGATAGCAGATCGCCGGGCGGAAGTTGGCGAACAGCTGCAGGTGCTTGCGCAGGCCGAGGATGGCCTGCTCGGGACGCAGCGGGCGGTCGAGCTTGTCGTATTTCCAGTCGCCCACGGCGCCGAACAGGATGGCGTCGGCTTCCTTGGCCAGCTTGAGCGTGGCGTCGGGCAGCGGATGGCCGCTGGCCTCGTAGCCGGCGCCGCCCACCGGGGCGGTTTCCAGCTCGAACTTCTCGTCGAGCGCGTTCAGGACCTTGACGGCCTCCGCGATGATCTCGGGACCGATGCCGTCACCCGGCAGGACTGCGATTTTCATGCTGTGTCTTCCTTGTATTGTCTTCGGCGATCTGCGGCGGCTCAGCCGACCACGCGGTTGTTCAGCCACGGCATCTTCGTCACGCGCTCCGCCTCGTATGCCTTGATCTTGTCGGCATGGCGCAGCGTCAGGCCGATGTCGTCGAAGCCGTTGAGCATGCAGTACTTGCGGAACGGCGCGATGTCGAACGCATAGGCATCGCCGCCCGGCGTGAGCACCACCTGCTTGTCCAGGTCGATGGTCAGCTTGTAGCCGTTGAACGCGTTGGTCTCGTTGAACAGGTGGTCGACCTGCAACTCGGTCAGCGCCACCGGCAGCAGGCCGTTCTTGTAGCAGTTGTTGAAGAAGATGTCGGCAAAGCTCGGCGCGATCACGGCGCGGAAGCCGTATTGCGTGAGTGCCCACGGCGCGTGCTCGCGCGRGCTGCCGCAGCCGAAGTTGCGGCGCGCCAGCAGGATCGACGCGCCCTGGTAGCGCGGCTGGTTCAGCACGAAGTCCGGGTTGAGCGGACGGCGGCTGTTGTCCTGGCCGGGCTCGCCCACGTCCTTGTAGCGCCATTCGTCGAACAGGTTCGGGCCGAAGCCGGTGCGCTTGATCGACTTGAGGAATTGCTTCGGGATGATGGCGTCGGTGTCGACGTTCTCGCGGTCCAGGGGCACCGTGAGCCCGCTGTGTACAGTGAACTTGTCCATGGTCGGTTCCTTACTTGCGGGCCGCGTTCTCGAGCGAACGGCCCACAGCCTGCGTGTCCTTGCCAACGCCGGCCATGGTGTGGCAGCCGGCGAGTTGCAGCATGCCGAAGCATGCGAGGACGATCAGGGCGTGTTTCATGATGGGACTGCGCGTATTGTTGCCTTGGGCCGGCGGTTCAGCCGAGCTGGCGGATGTCCACGAAATGGCCCTCGATGGCGGCCGCGGCAGCCATCGCCGGGCTCACCAGGTGCGTGCGTCCGCCCGCGCCCTGCCGGCCTTCGAAGTTGCGGTTCGAGGTCGATGCGCAGCGCTCGCCCGGATCGAGGCGGTCGGCGTTCATGGCCAGGCACATGGAGCAGCCCGGTTCGCGCCATTCGAAACCGGCGGCCTTGAAGACCTTGTCCAGCCCTTCGCGCTCGGCCTGCTCCTTGACCAGCCCGGAGCCCGGCACCACCATCGCCAGCTTGACGTTGCCGGCCACGCGGCGGCCCAGCTTCTGCACGACCCACGCCGCGGCGCGCATGTCCTCGATGCGGCTGTTGGTGCAGGAACCGATGAAGACCTTGTCGATCTTGATGCTGTCGACCGGCACATTGGGCTGCAGCCCCATGTACTCGAGCGCGCGCTCCATGGCGTTGCGCTTGTTCGGGTCCTTCTCCTTCTCGGGATCCGGCACGCGGTCTTCGATGCTGACCACCATCTCGGGCGAAGTGCCCCAGGTCACTTGCGGGCGGACGTCTTCCGCGCGCAGTTCCACCACCTGGTCGAAATGCGCGCCTGCGTCGGAATGCAGCGTGCGCCAGTAGGCCACTGCATGGTCCCATTCCACGCCCTGCGGCGAGAAGGGGCGGCCCTTGACGTAGTCGAGCGTGATGTCGTCCACGGCCACCAGGCCGGCGCGGGCACCAGCTTCGATGGCCATGTTGCACACCGTCATGCGCCCTTCCATGGTCAGCTCGCGGATGGCCGAACCGGCGAACTCGATGGTGTAGCCGGTGCCGCCGGCGGTGCCGATCTTGCCGATGATGGCCAGCACGATGTCCTTGGCGGTGCAGCCGCGCGGCAGCTTGCCTTCCACGCGCACCAGCATGTTCTTGGCCTTCTTGCCCAGCAGCGTCTGCGTGGCCAGCACGTGCTCCACTTCGGAGGTGCCGATGCCGTGCGCCAGCGCGCCGAACGCGCCATGCGTGCTGGTATGCGAGTCGCCGCACACCACCGTCATGCCCGGCAGCGTGGCGCCCTGCTCCGGCCCGATCACGTGCACGATGCCCTGGCGCAGGTCGTTCATCTTGAACTGGGTGATGCCGTACGCATCGCAATTGGCGTCCAGCGTGTCCACCTGCAGCTTCGAGACCGGGTCGGCAATGCCCTGGGTGCGGTCGGTGGTCGGCACATTGTGGTCCGACACGGCCAGGTTGGCGCTGATGCGCCAGACCGGACGCTGCGCGATCTTCAGGCCTTCGAATGCCTGCGGGCTGGTGACTTCGTGCAGCAGATGACGATCGATATACAGCATCGTCGTGCCGTCGTCCTCGACGTGCACGGTGTGGTCATCCCAAAGTTTGTCGTAAAGCGTCTTGGCCATGATGCAGGAGGGCGGGCCGGGACCGTTCGGTACTGCACGGTTGGCGGCGTCGCGCGGTAGTTTGCGGGGAGGTTTTGTCGCGGCAAATGCGTGCAGGAAATGCAGCTTGCAGCGATGCTTGACATCACAATCGATTATGCCACAGCGATACCGCGCGGCCGGGCCCCGCCCGGGCGGATCGGGCCTGTCGATGTAATGTGATTGGCGAAAGGGGGATTTCGCCGATGGCGAAAAGGGGCTGGCGCCCTCCCCCGCCGTGGGGAAGAGCGCCAGAGGTCAGCCGCCCAGGTAGGCGCTCTTGATGCGGTCGTTGGCCAGCAGGTTGGCGCCCGTATCGGCCAGCACCACGCGCCCCGTTTCCAGCACATAGCCGCGGTCGGCCACGCCCAGCGCCTTGTTGGCGTTCTGCTCGACCAGGAACACCGTGACGCCCTCCGCGCGGATGGTGCGGATGATGTCGAAGATCTGCGCGATCACCAGCGGCGCCAGGCCGAGCGTGGGCTCGTCGAGCAGCAGCAGGCGCGGCCGGCTCATCAGCGCGCGGCCAATCGCCAGCATCTGCTGCTCGCCGCCGGACATGGTGCCGGCGCGCTGGCCCGAGCGCTGCTTGAGGCGCGGGAACAGCGTGTAGACATGCTCGATGCCCGCCTCGACCTCGTCGCGCTTGCCGAAGAAGCCGCCCATCTTGAGGTTCTCCAGCACGGTCAGGCTGGGAAACACGCGCCGCCCTTCCGGCGAGATCGCCATGCCGAGCCGCATGATCTCGTGGGTGGGCATGCGCGTGATGTCCTGCCCTTCGAACAGCACGCGCCCGCTCGAGGCGCGCGGCGAGCCGCACACCGTCATCATCAGGGTGGTCTTGCCGGCGCCGTTGCTGCCGATCAGCGTGACGATCTCGCCCTTGTTCACTTCGATCGATACGCCGGACAGCGCCTCGATGGCGCCGTAGTGGGTATGGACCTGTTCCAGCTTCAGCATTTAGTCCTCTCCCAGGTAGGCCTTGATCACGCGCGGGTCGTTGCGCACTTCCGCCGGCTTGCCGATCACGATCGGGCGGCCGTGCTCCATCACCAGGATGCGGTCGGACACGCCCATCACCAGGCTCATGTCGTGCTCGATCAGCAGCACCGAGATGTTGAACTCGCGGCGCAGCTGGTCGATCAGCCGCGACAGCTCGACCTTCTCCTGCGGGTTGAGGCCGGCGGCCGGCTCGTCGAGCATCAGCAGGCGCGGGTTGGTGATCATGCAGCGCGCGATCTCGAGCCGCCGCTGGTGGCCGTAGGACAGCGTGCCCGCCTCGCGGTTGGCGACATGGCGCAGGCCCATGCGCTCGAGCCACACCGCGGCACGCTCGAGCGCCTCGCGCTCGGCACGGCGGTAGGCCGGCGTGGCGAACAGGCCGCGCAGCAGCCCGGCGCGCACCTGCAGGTGCTGCGCCACCAGCAGGTTCTCGACCACCGTGAGCTGCTTGAACAGCCGGATGTTCTGGAAGGTGCGCACCAGGCCGCGGCGCGCCACCTGGTGGCTCGGCAGGCGGGCGATTGAATGCCCGTCCAGCGTGACCTCGCCCGCGGTGGGCTTGTAGAAGCCGCCCACGCAGTTGAACACCGTGGTCTTGCCGGCGCCGTTCGGTCCGATGATGGCGAACACCTCGTCGCGGCGCACGTCGAAATCGATGCCGTCGACGGCGAGCAGGCCGCCGAAGCGCATCTGCAGGCCGGAGACCTTCAGCAGTTCCGGTTGCGCCTGTTGTACTTGCTGTGCCTGGCTCATTGCGGCAACTCCACATGGGGGCGGCTCGCGGGCAGCAGGCCCTGCGGACGCCACATCATCATCAGCACCATCACCAGGCCGAAGATCAGCATGCGGTATTCGGCGAAGCCGCGCGCCACCTCGGGCAGCGCGGTCAGCAGGATGGCGGCCAGGATCACGCCCAGCTGCGAACCCATGCCGCCCAGCACCACCACCGCCAGGATCAGCGCGGACTCGATGAAGGTGAACGACTCGGGATTGACCAGGCCCTGGCGCGCCGCGAAGAAGGCGCCGCCCAGCCCGGCGAAGGCCGCGCCCAGCGTGAACGCCGACAGCTTGATGCGGGTCGGGTTCAGGCCCAGCGAGCGGCAGGCGATCTCGTCCTCGCGCAGCGCTTCCCACGCGCGCCCCATCGGCATGCGGATCAGCCGGCTCGTCACGAACAGCGTGAACGCCACCAGCAGCAGCGCGAGCAGGTAGAGGAAGATCACCATGTGCTCGCCGCTGTATTCCCACCCGAGCAGCTCATGGAACGTCTTCACGCCCTCCACGCTGGCGCTGCGCGCCATCTCGATGCCGAACACGCTCGGCTTCGGAATGCCCGAGACGCCGTCCGGGCCGCCGGTGAGGCTGGTCAGGTTGTTGAGCAGCAGGCGGATGATCTCGCCGAAGCCCAGCGTGACGATGGCCAGGTAGTCGCCGCGYAGGCGCAGCACCGGGAAGCCCAGCAGGAAACCGAAGGTCGCCGACATGCCGGCCGCGATCGGCAGGCACTCCCAGAACGTCAGGCCGAAATACTGGTTGAGCAGCGCATAGGTGTAGCCGCCCACCGCGTAGAAGCCCACGTAGCCCAGGTCGAGCAGCCCGGCGTAGCCCACCACGATATTCAGCCCGAGGCCGAGGATCACGTAGATCAGCGCCAGCGTGGCCACGTCCACCGCGCCGCGCGAGCCGAAGAACGGAAACACCAGCCCGACGGCCAGCAGCAGCCAGATCGCCTTGCGCTGCTGCCCGGCGCCCAGCGCTGGCACACTCGGCAGCTTGATGCCGGCGCCGGCGCGCTGGAACAGCGGCTTGAACAGCTGGAACAGGAATACCGCGCCGACCGCCAGCCAGACCGGCTGCCAGTGCGGCTCGAACACCACCTTGTAGCCTTCGAGCTTGAGCTGCAGCCCGAGTATCGGCACCGTGAGGATGGCGGTCATGACGGCCGCGGTGATGGCGTTCTTGAGGGATTGCCCCATGGATGCATCGTTTCTCATCTCGCGCTCCTCAGACTTTTTCCACGTCCGGCTTGCCTAGCAGGCCGGTCGGGCGGAACAGCAGGATCAGCACCAGCAGGCCGAAGGCAACGACGTCCTTGTACTCGGCCGGCATGTAGCCCGTGGCGAAGGTCTCGGCCAGGCCCAGCAGCACGCCGCCCAGCATGGCGCCGGGAATGCTGCCGATGCCGCCCAGCACCGCCGCGGTGAAGGCCTTGATGCCCGCCACGAAGCCGATGAAGGGATTGAGCTTGCCAATGCTCAGGCCGATCAGCACGCCGCCCACCGCCGCCAGCATCGCGCCGAGCACGAAGGTGAAGGAGATCACGCGGTTGGTGTCGATGCCAAGCAGGTTGGCCATGCGCATGTCCTCGGCGCAGGCGCGGCAGGCGCGGCCCATGCGCGAGTGGCCGATGAACAGCGTCAGCGCGATCATCAGCACCAGCGTCACGCCCACGATCAGCAGGCGCGAATACGGCACGGTCACGGTGAAGTCGCTGCCCATCTGGAACTCGATGGCGCCGGAGATCAGCACGGGCACGGAGACGTCGCGCGCGCCCTGCCCGATCTGCACGTAGTTCTGCAGGAAGATGGACATGCCGATGGCGGAGATCAGCGGCACCAGCCGTGGCCCGCCACGCAAGGGCCGGTAGGCCACCCGCTCGACGGCGAAGCCGTACAGGCCGGTGACCAGCACCGATACCAGCAAGGCGGCGCCCAGCACCAGCGGCAGCGGATAGCCCGCCTGCGCGCCGATCGCGGTGAGCGTCACCAGGCCCACATAGGCACCGATCATGTAGATCTCGCCGTGGGCAAAATTGATCATGCCGATGATGCCGTAGACCATGGTGTAGCCGATGGCGATCAGCGCATAGATCGCACCCAGCGTCAGGCCGTTGACCAGCTGCTGGGTGAACTGTGGAAGGAACTCGTTCATGCGGGAAGCCCCATAACTTTGAAACCGGAAATGCCCCGCCGCGCCGCGGTCATGCCGTGGAGCGCGGGCCGGCCGGGCCGGCAGCCCGATACCAAAACGCCCCGCCGGTGTTCCGGGCGGGGCGCGCGAAGCCGGAGTGCGGCTTAGTTGGCAGCAGTCTTGGTGGCGTCCTTGTGCCAGGTGAAGACGACGAACTTGAACGACTTCAGATCACCCTGGGCGTCGTACTCGACCTTGCCGATCGGGGTCTGGAAAGCGTTCTTGTGCATATAGGCGGCAACCTTGGTCGGGTCCGTGCTCTTGGCGCCGGCAATGGCGTCGCCGATGATCTGGACCGCGGCGTACGCCGGCATCTGGAACGGGCCGTTGGCGTCGCGCTTCTTGTCGGCGAACGCCTTGACCAGCGCGGCATTGGCCGGGTCGGCGGAGAAATCGGCCGGCAGCGTGACCAGCATGCCTTCCGACGACGGGCCGGCGATGGCCGTCACGTCCTTGTTGCCCACGCCTTCGGGACCCATGAACGTCGCCTTGACGCCCTGCTCGCGCGCCTGGCGCAGCAGCAAGCCCATTTCGGGGTGGTAGCCGCCGAAGTAGACGAAGTCCACGCCCTGCGACTTCAGCTTGGTGATCACGGCGGAGTAGTCGGAGTCGCCGGCGTTGATGCCTTCGAACACGGCCACCGGGATCTTGGCGGCTTCCAGGTCCTTCTTCACCGACGAGGCGATGCCCTGGCCGTACGACTGCTTGTCGTGCAGGATCGCGACCTTCTTGGGCTTGACCTTGCCGATGATGTACTGGGCGGCGGCCGGGCCTTGCTGATCGTCGCGGCCGATGGTGCGGAAGATGAACTTGCGCTTCTTGTTCTCGGTGAGCTGCGGCGCGGTCGCCGACGGCGTCACCATCACGATGCCTTCGTTCTCGTAGATGTCCGAGGCCGGGATGGTGGAGCCCGAGCACACGTGGCCGATCACGTACTTGATCTTCTGGCTCACGATCTTGTTGGCGACGGCAACGGCCTGCTTCGGTTCGCAGGCGTCGTCCATCAGCACCACTTCGAACTTGTTGCCGCCGGCGCCGCCGGCCGCGTTGATCTGTTCGATGGCGGTCAGCGCACCAGCCTTGACCATGTCGCCGTACTGGGCAACCGAGCCGCTCATGGGGCCGGCGATGGCGATCTTGATGGTTTCCGCGTTGGCGGCGGCGCCGAAGGCCACCAGTGCGGTGGCCAGGGAGATGGACGTAAGACGGGACAGCGTCATCAGGAGCTCCTCGATTATTTATTGGTCATGGGCTTGAGGCGACATGACCTGCGCAATCGAACAACACCCGCGAGCTACTACCGAGAAGACGCCCGAGACGCGGAAGACGGGCCGACGAAGACAAGAGAAAGCGTGTGCGGGGCCCGGCATGTGTCAGCCCCCCGCAGTGGCGGAGGGCCTTGGTTCGGAAGACAACGTTGATGCGTTCTCTATTGCGCAGGTGATTCGCCTGCCCCGCTCGCCGCGACGCAGTCCGGAAGGGTGGCCCGGCTGCCGTCGGCAAAGCAGCCCGCATTACAGGGTCAAACCTCCTGCCTGACGCCAAATTCGCACAATTAATGCGGATCATATTGGCATAACCACAGCACAAATCATCGGAAATTGCCGACTTCGCCACCTTTCCGGCAATAATCCTCCCGCAACGCACAAGCCGACCTCGGCCTTGAATGACAAACGCCCCGGCAAGCCGGGGCGTCTGGTATTGCTGCGCTGCCACAGGCGGCCGCACGGCCGCCCGGGACGAAGATCAGCGCTTGCCGATATCCGGCACGTCGCGGCTGGCCGCACCGTTGAACAGCTGGCGCGGACGGCCGATCTTGTACTCCGGATCGGTGATCATCTCTTCCCACTGCGAGATCCAGCCCGGGGTGCGGGCCAGCGCGAAGATGCAGGTGAACAGCGAGGTCGGGATGCCCAGCGCGCGCTGCACGATACCCGAGTAGAAATCGACGTTCGGGTACAGCTTGCGGCTGACGAAGTACTCGTCTTCCAGCGCGATCTTTTCCAGCTCCATCGCCAGCTTGAACAGCGGGTCGTTGTGCAGGCCCAGTTCGTTCAGCACTTCGTGGCAGGTTTCGCGCATCAGCTTGGCGCGCGGGTCGTAGTTCTTGTACACGCGGTGGCCAAAGCCCATCAGGCGCACGCCCGAGTTCTTGTCCTTGACCTGCTTGATGAACTCGGTGATGTTCTCGACGCCGCCGATTTCCTCGAGCATCTTCAGCGCTGCCTCGTTGGCACCGCCGTGAGCCGGGCCCCACAGGCAGGCCACGCCGGCGGCGATGGCGGCGAACGGGTTGGTGCCCGACGAGCCGGCCAGGCGCACGGTCGAGGTCGAAGCGTTCTGCTCGTGGTCCGCGTGCAGGATGAAGATGCGGTCCAGGGCGCGCTCGAGCACCGGGTTCACGGTGTACGGTGCGCACGGGGTGCTGAACATCATGCGCATGAAGTTGCCCGAGTAGGACAGGTCGTTCTGCGGATAGACGTACGGCTGGCCGATGTTGTACTTGTAGGCCATGGCGACCAGGGTCGGCATCTTGGCGATCAGGCGGATCGCCGAGATTTCGCGCTGGTGCGGATCGTCGATGTCCATGGCGTCGTGGTAGAACGCGCTCATGGCGCCCACCAGCCCGGTCAGCACGGCCATCGGGTGCGCGTCGCGGCGGAAGCCGCGCAGGAAGAACTGCATCTGCTCGTGAACCATGGTGTGGTTCATCACGGCGCCGACGAATTCTTCCTTCTGCTTGGCGTTGGGCAGTTCGCCCTTGAGCAGCAGGTAGCAGGTTTCCAGGTGATCGCACTTGGTGGCCAGCTGCTCGATCGGGTAGCCGCGGTACAGCAGCTCGCCCTTGTCGCCGTCGATATAGGTGATCTTCGAATTGCAAGAAGCCGTCGACATGAAACCGGGGTCGTAGGTGAACTTACCGGTTTGACCGTACAGCTTGCGAATATCGATCACGTCCGGGCCTACGGTACCGGTGTAAATCGGCAGCTCAACGCTGGGGGTACCATCGGAAAACGATAGCGTGGCTTTCACATCGGACGGTGTCATGTCGGTTCCTTCAAATGCTTGACTAATAATGTTGACGATACTCAGACCGAACGCAGCATGGAGATGACGCGCTGCATCGGGGGCGTGTCGAGCTCACCGTCCAGCTCCTTGCGGGCAAGCAGCAGGTCCATCAACTCGTTGTCGCTCAGCTCGAACAGCTCAGAGAGCGCGGCCACGTCCTGGTCGGAGAGGCTTTCTTCGTAACGGTTGAAAAAACGTTCGACGATGATGTCGTTCTCCAGGAGGCCGCGCCGCGCGCGCCAGCGCAGTCGCGCACGCCGGTGCGGATCGGCCTGGTGGGAGAAACTGGGGGAAACACTTTCGGTCATAGGTCCCTACTTCCGGCGCGCCGGTCCGGACTGCATATTGATAGCCCGGACTGACGCGCCGCTTACAACCACCGCGCGGTCAGACCGAGCGGCGAACCATCAGCTCCTTGATCTTGCCGATGGCCTTGGTCGGATTCAGCCCCTTCGGGCAGACGTCGACGCAGTTCATGATGCTGTGGCAACGGAACAGGCGGTACGGGTCGTTCAGGTCGTCCAGGCGCTGGCTGGTGGCCTGGT
>NZ_JBFTND010000225.1:0-11453 GCF_056397305.1 Cupriavidus sp. 05N40 | reverse complement strand
CCTTTGCTACCAATACTGTTAACGGAGCGCCTGGATGCGCGGCACCCAGGCTTCCACGCCTCGTTGGATCAACTGCAGAGCGTTTTCGAACGCAGTGCGGCTTTCGCGGTACGGATCTGGCACGTCGAACTTGGCGAACTCTCCCATGCGAAATACCCGCCCGGTGGTGGCGGGATAGTGCCGCTGGATATCTTGGCGCTGCTCGTTGTCCATTACAAGGATTAGGTCTGCCCGCGTCGCTAAGACCCGGCTGAGTTGCTGAGCGCGGTGGGCGGTGATATCGATACCGCGTTCCTTCATCAGTGCGACTGCGATAGGGTCGGCAGGATCGCCAATAAGCGCCCCGAGGCCGGCGGACGCGACATTTGTCTCAGGCAAAGCCTGTTTCAGAATCCCCTCTGCCATCGGACTCCGGCAAATATTGCCGATACATACCACCAGAACAGTCTTGATCATTTGGCTACGTTCGCGGCGCCCGTTACGAAGTTGCCGCTGGGCAGCAGCTGGTTGATCACGCGGCTCCAGCGGACCACACCGGCGGCATCGACGTAGACGACGTCCCTGGGCTTGAGCTCGAAGGCTTCGGCCAGCGCGTAGGAGACGGGTGATTTGCCGTCGAGGTGGAACACCTCGGCGTCGCCGTCACCACTCTTGCGAATGACATAGAGTTCTTTGGCATTGGCGGATATGGGATTAAGTCCGCCGGCTTCGCCGATGGCCTCACTGAGCGTGAGGCGACCGTTGCGCGGCAGCACGGTGATGGGCCGCACCACTTCCCCAGCAACAAACACCTTGCTGTCTTCACGCTGCTCCACGCGCACAATGTCGCCGCTGCGCAGCAGGATGCGCGCGGGGTCCACGCCTTGTTGCAGGAGCGCCGGCATATTGACGATGTAGTTCTTGCCATCGCGCGAGATGCGGATGCGACTGTTGTCGCCGGTCAGAACGTTGATGCCGCCTGCGCGGTTGAGTGCCTCGACCAGYGTCATTGGCACATCGTCGATGTTCTGCGGGCCCGGGGTTTTGACTTCGCCGTCCAGGTACACGCGCTTGCTGCGGAATGCCAGCACGCGCACGGTCACCTGCGGCATGGTGACGTACGGCACCAGTGATTTGCTGAGCTGGCCGCGAATATCATCCGGTGTCTTACCCAGGACCTGGATCACCCCTGCATACGGGAACTGAATGGTGCCCGCCGGGCTGACCACATAGCCCGGTACGTTAGCGGCACCACTGTAATTGGGAATGTCGTAGGCCTGACCGATCGAGTACGTCTGCGTGGGGAACACCAACTCAGGGTGATCCCAGACGACGATGGAAAGAATATCGCCCACACCAATGGTGTACGGCTTCGGCTCAGCGTACAGTGCCTCGATGCCGGCGTTGGCCGGTACAGTGGACGCCTTCAGCGCCCGAACCAGTGCGGGGGTGATCAGCGTGACCTTGGGCACGGATTCCGGGTCTTCCGGATCGAGCGGTCGTTGGGGATCGAAACGCATCCCGGGCGCGAGTGCGCAAGAGGCCAGCAACGGGACAATGCCCAGGCTGATTAACGCTCTGATAAACGACTGCTTGCTTGCATACTTGAACACGACTAGTAATTCCCTTGATACCCGAATGCCCGCGCTGCTGTCATTCTCTGACACGCATTGCTGAGACGAATCCGCTGGTCCGACATTGGCACACGCTGGTGCCTTCCCGCTCTACTGTGTGCAGCGCGCGGAGATGAACCTGGYGGTGATGGCCTCGTGTTGTCTGCCCGGCATGCTCTCTTGCACTGCATCACCGCGCGAAGGACCGGCGAAGTGTATGGCTCCAGGGGGGCAATCTTCAAGGCAATACAGGCGTTTTTCCTGTCTTTTCGATCCCCCCTTAAGTGTGGACCCGACAAAGGTAGGGATGCGCCGACAAGGGGTTACGAGCAACAATCGCCCCCTTGATGACGGTGGGAAATTGCGCCGGTACCCTGCATGCTTCACCCGAAAGGGTTAGTAATTCGTTCGAAATTTCCAGCGATATTTCTGGCAGATTTATTTGATGTTTTATTGTGCTCTGCCAAGGGAAATGACTTTTGATTCTCTGCCCACCCTACGATGGGAGGGAAAACTCGATCGCACAAGGGCACCGTACGCACGAACGCGACAACCCGGCAGTCCTGCTCGCCGGGTTACCGCGTAATGTTGACGCTGCATTATGCCCCGCCCTGTCCCTCTTGTTCATGCTGGGCAGCGAGTTCGCTCAGCACCAGAGTCTCGTGCGCCAGCCCGGCGGCAAGCGAGAGCAGATGCCCCTGAGGATCGTCCGCAAGGTCCTGGCCAACGGTGGCGCCGTCTTGCGTGACAGTGAGCAGCGCGTGGAGCTGCGCGGCCTTCTCACCCGCCAGGCTCAGCGGGTCTTCACATGGGAAATGGGCCGTAATGAACATGTCGGCGCCGGTGTGTTCAGCAGTGATGCCGTAGCGGGTGTGCTTAACCATGGAACACGCTCCTTTGCATCGCGTTGATGCATCCAGAGGCGGGGGCGAACTGCGGATGTGTCGATTGCAAGCAATGGGTGACGGGAATGAAGGACATGGAGTGACCTCCTGTGCGAACAGGTTTGACAAGGAGCCGCGCGGAGCGGCTCGACGTCCTTTGTGAACGGGCTGTCAAACCCAATCGCCGTGGATGCGACACGCGAAGTCTAGATGCCAGCAAAAATCCAAGCCAGCTAAAGTGCTTCGAGCGTCGCCCACAGTGGACAGGGAGATGAGTAAGCATGGGTGCCTCGTACGTTAGCGGTAAGAATGCCGCCTTGCGGCGGTCGTCCGTCTACGTATTGCGGGCTGCTATCCCCGGCCACCGCGGTTGCGGCGACTGCAGAATCTTAGCGAATCAAGTCTTGAAGGGAACGTCCCGTTGTCTCATGCGGGCCCGCGAAGTGCCCGGCACTCAACCCCCACCGCCGAACTCGTGCCTCCGCTGTTGTCGCGGACTGAGCCATGGCTGCTGACTACGTTTCCCTGATGTTCGCAATTCGAAGTTGAGTGGAGTGAAGCGGTCGCCCGGACGGCGGCGCATCCACCCCCTGCTATCCCCCTCGCCTTAGGGGAAAAGAAATACACCGGCGAGCCGTACACTTCCCGGATGAATTTTTGCGGCGCTGCACCATGAGCATCTACCTGCTTGGCTTTCTCGCCTTTGAGGCGCTGTGGTTCTTTCCGTTCCGGAAGGTCTTCCGCACCGCCCGTTTCGAATCGGGCTACGAATACCTGGCGCTGATTCCGCTGGTTGGGCCCTTGGTCTGCCTTTGGATTCTCGCCTTTAGACCCTGGCCGCTGAAAACGCGACTGGTGCGCTCCTTGTCGTCCTGAATAAAGAAAGGTTCATCGCCGATCTGCAGGCGACTGAAGGCCGGAGAACGACCCCTGTCAGCCGTTCAATCCAGCGTCGCCCCGACGGCAGCTTCCAGGGTGCTGCAGCCGGCCGGTGGCTAACCTTGGCTAGCGGATGTACCGCGCTTGCGGCACCGACGCGTTATGTAGTCTGCGGCAACATCCCTCCAGATATTGAGGGACCTTGGGCTCGCTCTAGCTCCCGGCCTGTATCTCGCGCCCGTTCAGCGGTTGCGTCGGCCGCGCATTCATCTTGTACAACTTGCGGAACGCCGCGAGCTGCGCCGATGACAGGCTCACTGGCGTCTTCATCACCACCCACCGCACATCTTCGCTGCACGGCGGCGTCGTCAGCGATCCCATGAAGGTGTAGTTGCTGCGATCCGCCGGCAGCAGGTCGCCAGCATTGATGTTGCCATCCAGCCGCCGTTTCTCGCCTTCCTTCGCCGGCAGGTTTGCAAAGACTGGCCGCAGCGTGGCATTTGACTTCCCGGTGCGGAACAGCACGGCGATCGCCGCCAGCTTGCCGTCCGCGCTCTTGTGTACCAGATGGGCGACCAGTGGATAGGCCTTTGCGTTGATTTTCTCTTCGCTCGGGGTGTGGAAGTGGAACTGCACGAGCTTGTAGGCCACCCCGTCGAGGGTAAGGGTGCCCCCGTTCTCGGGCTCGATCTGGATGGTATGGCCGTTGTTGATGACCTCTGCGCTGGCAGGCATATGGGAGAGGCCAACGGGTTGGGCCGTCTTGCCGGTCACCTTGCGTGTCTCGATATTGATCGGTGACTGCCGGTGGCCGATTCCACACACCGCGTAATCCGCTTCCAGACCCGCCCAGTGCCTTGGGTCGGTCTTGCCCTGGTAGGACCAGTGCACCTGCTCCGAGGCATGGGCCAAGGGGGTGAGAAACAAGGTTCCCAATGCTGCGATCACGATCCGTGCTTTCATCTGATTACCTCACGTTCTGAAAATCGCTTAACTCAGGCGCGGAGGCCGGCTCCGGCGCGGCCAGCGCACCATGGCACCAGAGGTGCCGGAATCGTGCAGACGCCGGCTTGCGGGCCCGGTCGGGCTACCTCCATGTGCGCAGGAAAGTGTATAGGAAATGAAGATGACATCGGGCACCGTGAATTCCCATGTTGCCCAACGGCAAGGTACTGGTTGGGGTGGTGGTGTGGGAGTCCTGTCCTCGTCAGAACTGTTCCACCGAGATCGATGCGCACATGTCCGCGGCGCGCGCTGGCAGGTCTGCCAGAGCATCGTCTCCACGAAGCTGACGTTTGAATGTCTCGGGGGCGCCGTGCGCGAACGGCCGTAGGGCGCTAAGACAGCTCTCGGCAAGCCTTCGTCTGCGGCAAGGGCGCCGTGTGCCCCCGACGAGGTGCGGAAAACACTCCCCCAACTCCCTGCGTAACGCACTTTTGAGCACCTTCCCCGCCGCCGACAGCGGTAGGCTGTTGCGGAACGCGAAGCTCTTGGGGCATTTGTACCCTCTATCCTGCGTTTGCGGACGGCACACTCTCGTTAACGACTCGACGCGCGTTTTTCACGTCTCGCTTGAAGTTCAACCAGGCCCTTCGATCGCCGGGGGCACAGGGGACGATCAACGCTCTTGCCCAGAAGGAGGCAGCAGGCCGCCGTGTCTGCCTCCCCGCGTAAATCTCCAACCCTCCCTAACGAGCCGGCGAACAAGGACGTCATCTCCTTTCCGGGGGAATACTTCATCGCACGGTGCCCGTCGAGGAGTATCGAGCCAGATATCTCGTCGACGACAAAGCGATCTTCGCAAATGCGGCGATTGCACCGATGCGAGGGATTGGCGGACTGTAGTGATACCCGCTGCGAGATCCCGCGTTCTGGAAGAAGCGTCCAAGCGGATCGATCATGATGTATGACTCGACCATGTCGACATTGTTCTCGGCGCGCAGTGGCAAGCCGTATCCGGAATGACGTTTCACGAAGGCGGCGAACTGAGCGTCGGAGACGCCGAGCTCGGATGAAATGATCGGGAGCATCTTGAGCACCTTCCACTTTTCCGGTGCCAGTTTGCGTATCAGCGGTGTCATGTCTTCATCGCAGTTTAGTGCGTTGACAACCGTATTGATTTTCAGGCGGAGTTCTGGATTGATGCGTCGCGCGGCCGCAATGCTTCCTTCCAGCGTGTCGGGCGTAATCTGCCGTCCTTGTCTGTCACGACGACCGATTTCTCGGTTGCTCGCACTACACGCCGAATCCAGACTGACGCCAAGCAACGACAGGTATTCGGCCAGCGCTTCCGCCAGTGCAGGAGTCAGCAAGCTGGCATTGGTGATGATCGAAACGCCAAATCCCAGTTCGCGCGCAAGCGCTGCAATGTTCAGGATCTGCCTGCTATACAGGAGCGGCTCGCCGCCGGCCAGGTTCAGCCGGACGGACGTCCATTTGAATGCAGGCGTAAGCGGATTGGTCGCGTTCCCGGGAACAAAGAACGTCTGCAGTTCTTGGAGCAGGCGCGTCGTGCCAGCCCAGTCATGAATCAGTTCTCGACGGGACTCGGCGTTGTCCCATTTGGCATAGCAATAACGGCAACTGTAGTTGCACGCTTCGGTCACATGCCAGTTGATGACCAACTCGCGCGAGATGGGCTGATGCTCTTTCTTGGCTTGCAGCAAGGACACTCTCCGGTGGATGCGGGTTCCCCCAGATTGCCCGTAGTGCGGCCACCGCGAAATGAATCTACCCGTCCCCTCGATCGCGCCGGATCGAAAGGCGGGGGACGCCAAAGTTCATTGGATTCTTTCCCTCCATCGCAGAGAATGAGGATCACTATCCACTTCTTAGGATGCTTCCATGGCCGTCCTGCCGACCTTCGAATCCGTTCTGCTCGAAATCAGCCAGTGCATCGGCCTTGAGCGTCTGTCGTCAAAAGATCAAGGGAAGTTCGTCAAACTCGAAAAGAAGCTCAAGAGTCACCTAGCCATACTGAAAAGCGAGCTCGAAGGGATTTTCGATGCGCTCGAATTGAGCGAAGCCGCACGCCGCGATGCCTCTATCAATCTGGACGATTGGACGGGCTTCCATCGTTCCCTCTCTCAGAATGTCTGGACATTTGATGCAAGCGCTCAGCAGGTTGTCTGGCATATGTGCGCCTTCACCTACGCTCCAGCGGCAGGACGCCTGATCGCAAATTGGAATCTCGTCGAGCCCTTTGACCACGGCATGCCCGGCGGTGAATTCTGGTTCCTTCCCAACGTCGACCAGACGACGAAACAGATATCCCTTCCCGTGCAGCACGTCGTCGATTGGCTTATGGATCTTCTCGGCCTGCCGATGGATCAGGTCGTACTCAGTCTGGGCGGCGCCAAGGCTAGAGACGACGCCGATGCGCCCGATTCGATGGAGCGGACACTCTACAAATGGCGGAATGGGACGATCCCCAGGATCCAGTCGATCAAGGACTATTTTCCGAATGACGCCACCATGGAATTCAAAGGCACCCTCGACTTGTCCGGTGAGCTGCCGCACGAGGAACGGATCGCCGCCGCGCTGACCTTTGTTCATCGCAAGAAGCTGGACCCGGAAGCGCTGCGTTCGCAGATCCCGATGACGCAGCCCGGCCGCATTGAAGCTGTCATGAACGACGAGGCATCGACCGAAGAGCAAGCGGAATTCGTGCGGCTGCTCGAGGTTCGCTATGCCAGGCCGTCGATGCGCACCATTCGCCAGCGCCTCCGCATCGCGCGTGCGGTGCAGGACGGCTACAAACGTCTCGTGGAATTTCTGTGTCCGGGCGTTGCCTTCACCTGTCCTAACGCCAATGAGAACAAAGTGCTGCAGCTCTTCGCCCTCTTTCGGATCAGCTACAACATAACCGTCGAAGCCTATAAGTGCGCCGAAAGCGAAGTGGAACAGGACGCCTGGTTCGAGCATCGTCTTCCGCCTCTGGAGCGAGCGACGGTTTTTCTGTCGATCGCGCCTTCGCAAAGGTTGTCCGCCAAAACCGAAGTCGCCGATCTGCTGACCCACCGCTTCACGACCCTAGACTCGCAGGCCCCACTTGACGACTTTTTCGCGATGGATAGCGCGGATGCGCTACGCGTGGCCCAGACGAAGGGCTTGTTGCTGAGCGACTTTATCGAGAGCAGGAAACTGGAGATCGATCTGAAGGACCGGGCCCGCAGGTCCTCGCCCTGGCGAGCATTGCAGGCGGAAACTGACTACATGGCGGTTAGCCAGTTGGCGTTGTCCTCCGACGCCTCGCCAAGGGCGCGCCAGGCGGCTATTGAGCGCATGAGACAACTCGCGCAGTCCCCCCAACAGGTGGTCGGCGCACTCGTGTGCGCACTTGGGAACCTTCTCAACTGCGGCTCCTCGGACCGGCCCCACGACGTCGAACAGCGCGTCGAGGCGCTGCTGCAAGAAGCGGAGCGCAGTCCTGCGCGCGCTACCTGGGCGTTGCCGCTTCTGCAATATCGGGCGAAGCACTGCCTCGCACGCAATCAATTCGAGGAGGCGACAGAGCTTTTCAAGCAGGCTATCGACTCCGGCTATCAGCGCAACTTCGGATCGATGTTCGGCGAGGCGGCGCGCGACCTCTTAGCGACACTCGTCGCGGACCGGCGACTCGATCCCGATAAGCACGAGCGACCGTATCGCATCATGCTGGCGAATAACATGATAGAAGGCGATCCTATAAACATCGACATAAAGGACGTAGCGAAGGTCGTCGCCGAATACTTCTGGGACACGCTCTACAAGCCCTATCCGGGCTACCCGAGGGAACGGCCAATCGCCGAGGCGCAAGTGAAGCAAATCATGGGCGAAACATTCCGGATGATCGAAGAAGGAGATTGGGACAGTCTGCAGCGCTGGTTCGACGATAACGCCAAATCGTTCGGCAACAAGAAGTTGGACAGCGTGCGAGGCGATTCCGTCCTGCTGTGTTGGTTGAAATTTCTCAACGGGCTCGAAGCGAGTATGCCGCGCTTGCACACCATGATTCCGAAGGGGCTGTCCGACGATGTCAGTAGGCTTGCCACGCACCTCGAAAGGCGCCGCCACGCGATCTGCCTTCTACTGAGAGCGTGGCCTGAACAGGCGAACCTGACGGATTTCAAGCGGCAGAGCCCGCTTATGCTCTCGGCTGATCGCGGCGACGTCCCGATTGTTCGCGCCGTGCTCGATGCCGGCGCTGTTGTTGACCAGCAGGACCATCTAGGCAGAACGTCAATTCACGCCGCAGTGAAAGGCGGGGGGGCCGAGTGTCTCGCCGTCATTCTCGCGTACCACCCAAATCTGCAAATAGTCGAGGATGGCGAGAAAAGCAGCGCGTTGCATACTGCCGTCAAGCTCGGACGTGCCAAGATCGTGCACATGCTGGTAGATTATGATCCCGGCTTACTCCACCTTGACAACGCGAGTGGGTTTACGCCGCTTGAACTTGGTGAGCAGATACTGCGTGATTGGTCAGTCTTCGAGCGCGCAATGAACTACAACCACGTGAAGATCGCAGACCGGAGCGACTATGTCTCTTGCGTGGAGTACCTACGTTGCATGACTAGCGGTAAATAGGAGGAGTCACACCCAGTCGCCCTGCTCCACCGGATCGATATTCGGCCTTCGGCGAGCCGTTTTCGCGACTTTTGTATCCGTGAGTGATGGTGATCGGCCGATTACCAACGGGAAGCAGTCGGCTGAAAGTTTTCCGAATGGCAATGGCGGACGGCAGTGACCGGTCGAACGCGGACTCGCCTGCACCGGCGGAAACGCTCAGGAACGCCGGTGTTTGGGGGCGGACTTGGTCGGCTAGTCAGGTCGCGGGCGGATAGCTGGCCCTTGCCAACCCGCTTCTGTCATTCGTCATTAAAATGGGGTAACGTCAGGTTTGTGAGGACTCTGGTCAACTCAAACCATAAGCAAGTGCGCGCATAGAAGAATGGACAATCAATCAGGGGCGGCGACAGTGCAAATTTTTATGCTGACGGCTAGAATGACCTTCCATCTGTTTCGCCATGAATTCCGCTATGACGCGTCATTGGTCTGAAGACCCCTACTGGACGGAGGCTGCCCACCGCTTCTATGAGCTTCGCGAAGAAGGAACGAAGCAACTCGTCATTGACCTCGATGCCATCGACGAGACCCTATACGACGGGGATGGTCCTGCATACCGGGCCCTTGAGGCCATGCTCTCGGTGCACGAGCATGAAAGCATGGATGGATTCCGCGGGGCTCCTCGAATTGTCCTGGCGCTGCTGCAGATACTCAGCGAACAAGACCGCAACTCCAAGAAATAACGCCCATGCCCAGAGTTATCTACGTGCTGAAAAACGAGGCCATGCCCGGTCTTGTGAAAATCGGGCTCACCACCGATAGCGTCGAATCCCGCATTTCCAATCTAAGCTGCGGCACCGGAGTGCCGCTGCCGTTCGAGTGCCACTTTGCCGCCGAGATACCGGAGGAGATCAATCTGAACAAGCTGGAGAAAACTCTCCACCAGCTATTCTCCGAACACCGCATTAACCCAAAGCGAGAGTTCTTCAAAGTCGAGCCAGAGAAGGTCGTGCTGGCACTGAGCATCGGCAACTTCAAGGAAATTACCCCAGGCAAAGCCGACATCGACCCCGTCGAAGTGCAAGCCATGGAAAAGGCGAAGGAACAGCGCCGATCGCGTATCAATCTTGCTGCGCTCGGTATCAAGGCTTGCGACATCCTGGTGCTGGCTCGGGATGAGAGCATCACGGCAACAGTCCTCGATGGCGGTAAGGTCAGCTTCAAGGGCGAAACCATGAGCCTGTCCGGCGCCGCCCTGAAAGCCCTCCAGGACATGGGATACAAATCGAGTTCGGTCAGCGGTTCCGACTATTGGATGTTCGATGGCGAGCTGCTGGACGAGCGCAGAGTCCGGCTCGAAGCGAAGCAATTCGAAGAACAACCGGCCTAACCAAAAGGGACCCCCCCACCCATTGGTGGGGCGAGGGCGCGCACGCGACGGCGCTACCGACGCATCTCTGCCATTCGGAACAGCTCGCGTCGAGCGACTGTTGGACTGCCGCTCGTCACCGGGCGTATCGGCCTACGCAACCGGCACACATCCATTCCCCATCGTCGTAGATACCCCCGGTCATGTCGCCGCGGCAGTTGCACCACCCGCAGACTGCGAGAATGCCTTGCTGGCGGTCTGTGAGGTGCCTGCCGCCACGCTGACCTTCACGCTCTGCGAAGCCGGCTTGAGAGGAAGGCAGTTGCTTGCGGTCCGGGGGGCTCGCGAAGCAGCCGCAATTCGTACACCAGCGGCCGCCGTAGTGCGCGATTGTACTCACCTTGTGACATCTCCTGCAGGCGGTCGTTTCGTCATTCTCGCCCTGACACACGGGCTCGCACACGAGTTCGTCCATGCTCTCCAGACGTCGACATTTCAACCCGATCTTGTTGAGGTAGGCCAGCAAGGGGTCGAAGCCCTTGTCTCTCGACAAGACAAAGCACTCTGTCTGTGGTGCGGTCTCGATCATTCGGCCGAGTTGGAATGCGATGTGGAAGTCCAGTGCATTCTTGCCACTGCCTTCGATTTTCAGGAAGTCAACGCGCTGGAACCTGTGCGCGGTGGCGGGCTTGGTGACTGCCTTTGGTGGATTCTGATTCGCGCCGACGAAGATCATCGCGCTATAGCTTTTGTCCAACGGCGAAAGGTCAATCTTGTGGACGTTCTCGTAGTCCACCAGCAGGAGCTTCCTAGTCATGTCTTTGCAGCCAAAATGTACGTAAGCTGGAATTGTGGCTCGTTCAGGGCGGCTATGTACTCCCGCCGCCCCATACTTTAGTGGGGGGGTTGCCATCAGGTCGTCGCCGCTAAGATGTTAGGTCGTGCATACACGGGGGAAACGGCACAGTGGGCGTCCAGGATCGAGACTACACGCGGGACCGCGAGAGATTTCGCGACGGACACATGAAATTGCCACCGCGCCGACGCGGGTCAGGACTGACGGTGGGCCATGTGGTCATCGCGGTTATCTTCGGGTGCATCGGCTTACTTGCTGTTCCGATGTGGAAGCTATTTGGGCCTCGCGACTACAGCCTACCCACGCCGCCGTGGGCCGAGGTGCACGGC
>NZ_JBFTND010000224.1:0-11575 GCF_056397305.1 Cupriavidus sp. 05N40 | reverse complement strand
GGTTTGGCCATCGAAGTTGCGGGCGCGGGCGCGGTGCCGGCGGCGGGCGTGGGCACGGCGGCCTTCGCGGCCGCTGGTGCCGCTGGTGCCGCTGCTGCCGCCGGCGCGCTGGCGGCAGTGGCGCCGCGCCACTCCTTCACGCCGCCGTGGCCGGCGCAGGCGCCCTGCTTGGTGGCGCCGAAGTAATTGCTGCCGTCCTTGCAGATGCCAGTGGGCGCCTGCGCCGCCGGCGCGGTCTGCGCGCGCGCCAGCAGCGGCACGCCGACGCACACGGCGGCGGCCAGCAGCATGGGCAGGCCCAGGCGCATGAACAAGGCTTGCCCGGGGGGGCGGGCGGAGACAGCGACTGCGGACTTCGTGGCTTTCGTGGCGGGCATGACGGGCTCCTGCAGTGACAATGCCATTGGGAACATCGAAAACGACAACCAGAAACAACCAGAACGAAACGACCGCGGCCGCGATCGGGGAGACGGCGGCGCCGGGCACGCGCAGCCGCCATCTGCCCGGCAGGCAATACTCCACTCAACGGCCCGTGGCACGCTTGCGTTGACGCCGGGCCGATGTGGTGCCGGCTGCCCCCGCCGCAAGGCGCGCCGTTTGTGCAATGCGCTACAGTGTCAGGCATGTCCGGCCGCGGCCGGAGGCTCACCACGCTCCTGCGATGACGCTACTGAACAGACCGTCGACAACGATCGCCATGCGGCTGCTGGCGGCATGGTGGCTGACGCTGGCCGGTGCCTGGCTCGCGCCAGCGGCGAGCGCCGCCCCCGGCCTGGCCGCGCTGCAAGCGGCCGTGACGGCCGCGCCGGCCTCGCAGCCCGCGGCCAGCGAGCCACTCGCGCAGTCGCTCGACCAGGTCATCACGACGCTGCAGAGCGACAAGGACCGCAAGGCGCTGGTCGAGCAGTTGCAGACGCTGCGCAAGGGGGTGGGCGCCAGCGATGCGTCGGCGCCGAAGCCCGGCCTGCTGGGCGCGCTGGCGGAGGCGGTCGACCATCTCGACAACAAGCTGCGCAAGGACATGGGCCCATGGCACTACTGGCGCTGGCGCGCCGAATTCGCCGTCGAAGAGTGGCGCATGGCGCTCACGGTCAATGGCAGCCGGCCCGCCTCGCAGTCGCTCAGGGAATTCGGCGCGGTGCTGGCAGCGTGGTTCCTGGCCGGCTGGCTGCTGTGGGAGACCGGCAAGCGCGTGCGCCACCGGCTGGTGCAGCACACCCCGCGCGCCGAACTGCCGGCGGTGCCATCCTGGATGGACGTGGGGCTCTACATGCTGCGCCGGGTGATTCCGTGGGTGCTGGCCCTGGGCCTGGCCATGCTGCTCTCGGTCAGCGTCTTCAACCGCTCGCCGGCAAGCATGGCCGGCATGGTGATCGCCTATTCGGTGGCGGCCGGCGCGGTGCTCGGCGCGGTGTGCCAGGTCATCTTCGCGCTGTTCAGCTCGGCCCATCGCGCCCGCGCGGTGCGCGAACTGCTGCGGCATTCGCGCGGCCTGCTGTTCGCCACCGGCGCACTTGCGGCGCTGGGCGACGTGGCCACCGACGCGCGCGTGGTCGCCTCGCTCGGCACCAACCTGTCGGCGCTGGTCTCCACCGTGGCCAATATCGCCGCGGCCCTGCTGATCGGCTGCTTCACGCTGCGCTTTCGCCGCCAGATCGGCCAGCTCATCACCAACCGCCCGCTTGCGTTCCGCCAGGCGTATCCGGGGGTGGCCGACCTGCTGCGCCTGATCGGGGCCACCTGGCACTTGCCGGTGCTGGCGGTGGTGGTGGCCTCGGTGGCCGGCACGCTGCTGGCCACCGGCAATGCCGACATCTTCCTGCGGCGCACCGTGGCCTCGGTGGCGCTGTTCGTCGCCGCCCTGCTGCTGACGCTGGTGAGCGGGCGCTCGCCCAAGTCTACCCGCCGCGCGCCGCGCTTTCGCGACCGCCAGCGCTCGGCCTATGTGGCGCGCTTCGGGCGCTTCGCCAAGGCGGTGGTGCGGGTGGTGATCTGGTTCGCGTACTTCGAGCTGGGCAGCCGCATCTGGGGCACCTCGCTACTGTCGATCATGGAATCATCGCCGGTGGGCCGGCGCATCGGCGAAGCGGTGTTCAGCGTGACCGCCACGGTGCTGCTGGCGTGGCTGGTCTGGCTGCTGATCGATACCGCCATCACGCAGACGCTGACGCCCGCGCACGGACGCGGGCCGGCGCCGAGCCTGCGCGCCAAGACCATCCTGCCGCTGGTGCGCAACGCCTTGTTCGTGGCGCTGCTGGTGATCACGCTGATCGTGGTGCTGGCCAACCTCGGCGTCAACGTGACGCCGCTGCTGGCCGGCGCCGGCGTGGTCGGCCTGGCGATCGGCTTCGGCGCGCAGAGCCTGGTGCAGGACCTGATCACCGGCCTGTTCATCGTGGTGGAAGACTCCATCGCCATCGGTGATTCGGTGGAGCTGCCCGACCACGCCGGCACGGTGGAGGCCATGACCATCCGCACCGTCAAGCTGCGCGACGGCAAGGGCGCGCTGCACGTGCTGCCGTACAGCCAGATCAAGGCCAYCAAGAACCTGTCGCGCGGCTACGCCTTCGCGGTCTTCAATATCGGCGTGGCCTACGGCAGCGATCTCGATCGCGCCATGGAACTGATCCGCGAAACCGGCAACGAGGTCTCGCGCGATTTCCGCTATGCGCGCAACCTGCTGTCCGGGCTCGACATCCTCGGCCTGGACCGCTTCGATCCCGGCGGCTCGGTGGTGCTGGCCCAGTTCAAGACGCGGCCGCTGACGCAGGCGGAAATCACGCGCGCCTTCAATGTCCGCCTCAAGCGCAAGTTCGACCAGAACGGCATCAGCATGGCTACCCAGCGCGTGACGGTGCAGGTCGATGGCGCAGCGCCGGCGCGCGCCCAGGCTGCGCAGGCYGGCGCGGCCGCCGCCGCGCTGCCGGCGAGCGCACCCGGGAATGGCTGAGCGCCGGGCCGGGCTTCGCGTGTACGCAGAAACGGGTACGGTCCGTGCCCCATGTTACGCCGAAGATACATTTCAGCGCTGAAAAATTCATATGCATCGGGGAAACAACATTCGCAATTTGCGAAGTTATGCACCGATGCGCATAATGCCGCTACGCGGTAACGCGGGCAGCCCGGATTTCGCCATGTGCGGCGGGCCGATCCCGTCCGGTGGCGATGGCCACAGTGAAGCCGGCCGACACGAGCCAGCCGTACCAGCAAACCAAAAATAATAGCGAGTACTTGGCAGAACTGGCGCAAGCCACCGGGGAGAAACACCATGGGCGAACATCCGTCGGCGGATGAAGATCTTCACCGCCTGATCGATTCGATCTACGAGTCCGCGCTCGACGTCACGGCCATGCCGCAGGCGCTCGACCTCTTCTCGCGCTACACCGGCACCGAGAGCCCGCATTACCTGGTCTGGGACAAGGTGGCCGGGCGCGCGCGGCTCGGCGTGACCCCGCACGGCTGCTTCTCGGCGCAGGGCGCGCATATCCCCGAAGACCTGCGCGCGCTGGCCACCCTGCCGTCGCACGCACTGGCCGGCGCCCATGCCGGCGGCCCCATGGAGGACGCATCGCACTACGCGCACGGCGCCGACCTCGAACGCGGCGTACGCCTGCTCGATACCGAAGAGGTGTGCGTGCTGATGGGCGGATCGGGCGACGGCCAGTCCCCGGATATCCGCTTCGACGGCATGGAAGGCTCCGCGCACCGCCGCAGCCGCCTGGCCCGCGTGCTGCCGCACTGGGCCCGCGCCGCGCGCATGCAGCAGCGCAATGCCGAACTGAGCGGCCTGGCGGCGCTCGGCCTGGCCGGGCTCGATACGCTCGACTTCGGCGTGATGGTGCTGCAGGCCGACATGCGCGTGCGCTACGCCAATATCTGGGCGGAGGCGCTGGTGCAGGCCGACAGCCAGCTCGCGCTGGACAATGGCGTGCTCCGGCCGCGCGAGCCGGCGCTGCAAGCCACCCTGCACAAGCTGCTCGAACGCGCCATGCAGCCACACGGGCCCGAGCGCGCGGCGGGCTCCTGGATGCATATCACGTCGGGCGGCCAGCCGGTGCCCATCATCGTGTTGCCGCTGGTTTCGCGCCAGCCGGTGGAGGGCCCCTGGCAACTGCCGTTCGCCATGGTGCTGATGGGCAATTCCGAGTCGCGCTCGGTGCTGGACAGCTCGGTGCTGACCTCGCTGTTCGGCCTGTCGCGCAAGGAAAGCCTGGTCGCCATCCGGCTTGCCGCCGGCGAGACCCTCAGCGAGATCGCCGAGCACGAGTTCGTCTCCCCCCACACCGTACGCGTGCATATCCGCGACATCCTGCGCAAGACCGGCACGCATCGCCAGAGCGAGCTGGTGCGGCTGCTGCATCTGCTGCCGGGCGTGGCGCTGGAGCGGGTGGCGCCGGCGCGCGGCGCGCCGCCGGCCTGAGCCCGCGCCCGCCCCGCGCCCGCCCCCTTCCCGGTCACGGCTTCTGCCGGACATCCTCCCCCAAGGCCGCTAAGCCGCGGCTGTCTGCCTCGCCACCGCCATCAGCCGCTGGACCTGCCGGTCGTCGCTGTCGGCGGGCGTGGCCAGCGCGATGCCGATGCGCGCCGACGGACGCGGGCTGCTCAGGCGCAGGAAGCGCACGCGGCGGTTGACATAGCGCGCCGCCACGCTGGGCACCAGCGCCACGCCCAGCCCGCTTTCCACCAGGCTGATGATGGTCTGCACCTGCACCGCTTCCTGCGTCACGCGCGGCACGAAGCCGGCCTGCTGGCACAGCAGCATGGCGATGGCCTGCAGGTTGGGCACATCGGCGCTCGGATGCATGATGAAGGGCTCTGCCGCCAGCGCCTTGAGCGCCACGGTGTCCTGCTGCGCGAATTCGCTGTCGGCCGGTACCGCGGCCACGAACTCGTCGGTCTCCAGCGGCATCAGCGTGTAGCCGCCAGCCTGGAGGATCGGGAAGCGCACCAGCCCGGCATCGAGCTGGTGGCGCTCGAGCCGCTCCAGGATCGACGCCGAGGTGGATTCGTGCAGGATCAGCTCGATACCCGGATGGGCTGCCCGAAAGGCCGGGATCAGCCTGGGCAGCAGCGCATAAGTGGCCGAGCCGACAAAGCCCACCCGCAGCGCGCCGCGTTCGCCATGGGCCGCGGCCACCGCGGCCGCGCGTGCCTGCGCTGCATGGAACAGCGCGCGGCGCGCGTCGTGCAGCGCGGCCTCGCCCGCCTGCGTGAGCCGCACGCCGCGCGACGTGCGCACGAACAGCGGGGTGCCGAGCGAGTCCTCCAGCTTGCGGATCGAGATCGACAGCGGCGGTTGCGCCATGTGCAGGCGCTCGGCCGCGCGGTGGAAGTTGCCGGTCTCGGCGAGAGCGACGAACTGCTGGAGCTGGCGCAGGTCCACGGTGATATCCCAAACGTATCGGATACTAAAAATCTAATATTAGACGCAAAGCTCTCGCCTGATCTACCCTGTTGCCATCCGATGTCGCGCCGGCCGCGCAGGCCTGGCCTGCCGGGCGCCGGGAAAGACACAGAACAGATCAGGAGACCGTCCAGCATGTTGCCTCTCTCAGGCGTGCGCGTGATCGACCTTTCCACGGTCGTGATGGGCCCCTATGCCAGCCAGTGGCTGGCCGACCTGGGCGCCGAAGTGATCAAGGTGGAGCCGCCCGGGGGCGATTCCACGCGGCACACCGGCCCGGCTGCCGAGGACGGCATGTCGGCCATCTTCCTCGGCGTCAACCGCAGCAAGAAAAGCGTGGTGCTCAACCTCAAGCARCCGGCCGCGCAGGCCGCGCTGGAGCGGCTGCTGGCAAGCGCGGACGTATTCGTGCACAGCATGCGCCCGCAGAAGCTCGCGGGACTGGGGCTGGACCCCGCTGCCGTGATGGCGCGCCATCCCCGCCTGGTCTACGTGAGCCTGCTGGGCTTTGCCGAAGACGGCCCCTACGGCGGCCGCCCGGCCTACGACGACATCATCCAGGGGCTGTCCGGCAACGCCGCCCTGATGGCGGCGCAGACCGGCACCGTGCGCTACTTCCCCACCATCGCCGCCGACAAGACCAGCGGCCTGGTGGCGGCGCTGTCGATCGCGGCGGCGCTGGCCGGGCGCGAGCGCCAGGGCGGCAAGGGCACGCTGGTGGAAGTGCCGATGTTCGAGTCGATGACGGCCTTCAACCTGGTCGAACACCTGTATGGACAGCACTTCGAGCCGCCGCGCGGCCCGACCGGCTATCCGCGCGTGCTGGCCCCGCTGCGCCGGCCTTACCAGACCGCCGACGGCCACGTCTGCATGATGCCGTACACCGATGCGCACTGGCGTGACTTCTTCACCGCCGCCGGCCGCCCGGACCTGGCGGCCGATGCGCGCTTTGCCGGCATCGCCGCGCGCACGCAGCATATCGAGACGCTCTACGAGCTGACCGGCGAGATCGTGCGCGCGCGCACCACCGGCGCGTGGCTGGCGCTGTGCGAGACCCTGCAGATCCCGGTCGCCCGCGTGAATGGGCTGGACGATCTCGTGGACGACCCGCACCTGCAGGCCACCGGATTCTTCGACACGCTGGAGGATCCGGCCATGGGCACGCTACGCTTTCCCGGCGCGCCGGTGCGCTTCGACGGCCAGCGCGCGGTGCCCGGCCTGCCCCCGCGGCTGGGCCAGCATACCCGCGGCCTGCTGGGCGAGGCAGGGCTGAGCGAAACGCAGATCGACGCGCTTGGGCAAGCCGGCGCGGCATACTGCGCGCCGGCCGCCGAGGCCTGAGAATCCGGCGCCCGGATCATGGCAGAGACCCTGAACGCAAGCCCGGAAGCGGTGCCGGACAGCACAGTTCCATCTTCCGCTCCATCCACTCCTAACATAAAGGATGCCGGCCACACGGGCCGGCCATCACCAGGAGACGCCGTGCCGCATACCCACTACCCCCGCCTCGGCCAGGGCTTTTACTGGCAGGACATCAAGGAAGGCCAGACCTTCGAGACCTTCCGCCGCACCGTGACCGAGACCGACCTGGTCAACTTCATCTCGGTCACCGGCATGCTGGAAGCCATCTTCATCGAAAAGGGCTACGAGGGCAGCGCCATCCAGGGACGGCCGGTGCCGGCCGCGCTCACCTATGCGCTGATCGAGGGCTTCATCCTGCAGACSATGATCCAGGGCACCGGMCTGGCSATGCTSKARCTGACCCAGAAGATCCTGGCGCCTGTGGTGGTGGGCGACACGATCTGGGCCACGGTCACGGTGGGCGACATCCGCCCCACCTCGCGCAGCGGGCGCGCGGTGGTGGACTCGGCCATCGAGGTATTCAACCAGCGCAACGAGCTGGTCATGAAGTACACCGCCAGGCGCCTGCTGGCGGGGCGATAGCGGCCAAACCGGAGGAGACAGAGTGAAAAAACAAGACAAAGAAACGAGCAATTGCACCGGCACCGGCACCGGCACCGGCATCGGCGGCAAGCCGGCACGTCCCGCGCGCGGCCTGCCGCCGCTCCTGCCGGTCCTCCTGGCGCTTGGCCTGGCCGCCGGGCCGGCCTGCGCGGCAACGGACTACCCCGCGCACCCGGTCAGGCTGGTGGTGCCGTTCCCGCCGGGCGGGCCGACCGACCTGGTGTCGCGCGTCATCGCCAGGAAGATGTCGGACGAACTGGGCCAGCAGGTGCTGGTGGACAACCGGCCGGGCGCCAACGGCAATATCGCCGCCGAGCTGGTCGCCAAGTCGCCGGCGGACGGCTACACGGTGCTCTACAACACCTCGTCGATCGCGCTGAGCCCGGCGCTGTACAAGAAGCTGTCCTACGACGTGAAGCGCGACTTCGCCCCGGTGGCGATGACGGCGATGGTGCCGCTGGTGCTCGAAGTCAACGCGCAGGTACCGGCCGCCAACCTCGGCGAGTTCATCCACTACCTGAAAGCCAACCCGGGCAAGCTGACCTATGGCTCGGCCGGCAACGGCAACGTGACCCACCTCGCCGCCTTCCTGTTCCTGCAGGCCAACGGGCTGTCGGCGGTGCACGCGCCGTACAAGGGCAGCGCGCCGGCGCTGACCGACCTGGCCGGCGGCCAGGTGCAGTTCATGACCGACACCATCAACTCCTCGCTGCCGTTCATCCGCGACAAGCGCATGAAGGCGCTGGCGGTGACCAGCATGTCGCGCAGCTCGCAGTTGCCCGACGTGCCGACCGTGGCCGAGACCGTGATGCCGGGCTTCGAAGTGGGCGCGTGGCAGGGCATGCTGGTGCCGGCCAGGACCCCGGCCGAGGTGGTGCGCAAGCTCAACGCCGCCACGCAGCAGGCCCTGGCCGCGCCCGATGTGCGCGCCAGCCTGGCGGCGCAGGGCGCCGAGCCGCGCGGCAGCAGCCCGGACGCCTACGGCCGCTACCTGGCCCAGGAGATCGACCGCTGGCAGAAGGTGGTGAAGGATTCCGGCGTGACGCTGGACTGACCCGCCGCCTGGCCAGCCGCCAGCCGCATCCCCGGAGATTCGCTTTGACTTCCCTGATCGACACGTTCCAGCTTACCGCCCTGCCCGCGGCCGCCGCCGCCTTCCGGCAAGAGGTGAAGGCGTTCCTGACTGAGCACCTGCCCCCGCTGCCACCCGAGACGCGGGCGCGCTCGTGGATGGGCTTCAACGCCGATTTCAGCCGTGCGCTGGCGCGGCGAGGCTGGGTGGGCATCACGCTGCCCGCGCAATACGGCGGCGCCGGGCTCGACCCGTTCTCGCGCTTCGTGCTGGTGGAGGAGCTGCTGGCCTGCGGCGCGCCGGTCTCTGCACACTGGATTGCCGACCGCCAGAGCGGGCCGCTGATCCTGCGCTACGGCAGCGATGCGCAGAAGCGTTTCTACCTGCCCCGCATCTGCCGCGGCGAGGCCTTCTTCTGCATCGGCATGAGCGAGCCCAATGCCGGCTCGGACCTGGCCAGCGTGGCTACGCGCGCGCTGCCGCAGGAGGATGGCACGTGGCGCCTGAACGGACGCAAGATCTGGACGACCAATGCCGACCGCTGCCATTACATGCTGGCGCTGGTGCGCACCTCGGGCAGCGCGGAAGACCGCCAGCGCGGCCTGTCGCAGGTCATCGTGGACCTGTCCGCCCCGGGCGTGACGGTGCGGCCCATCCACGACCTGGCAGGCGACGCGCATTTCTCGGAGGTCAGCTTCGACGACGTGCTGTTGCCGGCCGGCGCGCTGGTCGGCAAGGAAGGCAGCGGCTGGGAGCAGGTCAATGCCGAGCTGGCCTTCGAGCGTAGCGGACCCGAGCGCCTGTACTCCAGCGTGGTGCTGCTCGATACCTGGATCGCCGCGCTGCGGCGCGCGCCGGCCGCCCGGCGCGACACCGTCACCATCGGCCGGCTGGCCGCGCGGCTGGCCGTGCTGCGCACCATGTCGCTGGCGGTCACCGCGCGGCTGGCGGCGGGCGAAAGCCCGGTGGTGGAAGCCGCGCTGGTCAAGGACCTCGGCACCGGATTCGAGCAGTCCATCCCCGCGCTGGCGGAAGCCGCCCTCGGCGACGACCCGCACCTGGCCGCCGACGCCGAGCTGTACCGCACCCTGGCCTACGTCAGCCAGGTGGCACCGTCCTATTCGCTGCGCGGCGGCACGCGCGAGATCCTGCGCGGCATGATCGCCCGGGGCCTTGGCCTGCGCTGATACGGAGTTCCCACATGCATAACGCTTATTCCGACGCGCTCGAAGCCCTGCTGCGCGACTGTTGTACCCCCGCCGTGGTGCGCGCCGTGGAACGCGGCGGCGATCCGCAGCCGCTCTGGCAGGCGCTGCAGGAAAGTGGCTTCGCCGATTGCCTGCTGCCCGAGGAGGCCGGCAGCGCCGGCCTGCCGCTGGCGGAACTGGCGCCGGTGCTGTTCGCGCTGGGACGCCACGCGCTGCCGCTGCCGCTGGGCCAGACCCTGTTCGCACGCGCGCTGCTGCACGCCGCGGGGCGCGCGGTGCCCGCCGGCCCGATTGCGCTGGCGAGCTTCGACGGCGATGAGGCGCAGACCACGCTGGTCGCCGGCGGCGCGCCGGCGGCGTGGTTCCTGGTGCAGGAAGGCGCGCGCTGCGTACTGCTGCCGCGCGCGCAGGCGCAAGTGCGCGCCACCGGCGCCCATGCCGACCTGACCGTGATCCTGCCGCGACCCGCGCCGCAAGGGCCGGACGCCTTCATGCTGCCGGCCGGCGCCCTGCGCGAGATCGGCGCCTGCGTGCACGCCGCGCAGATGGCCGGCGCGATGTCCCATGTGTTCGACATCACGCTGCGATACGCCAACGACCGCCAGCAGTTCGGCCGCGCCATCGGCAAGTTCCAGGCCATCCAGCATCAGATCAGCGTCATGGCCGAGCATGTCGGCGCCGCGCGCATGGCCGCGCAACTGGCCTGCGCGGGCGGCGGACAGGACAATGCGTGGCGACCGGACCCGCTGCGCGCCGCCATCGGCAAGCTCAACGCCAGCGAAGCCGTCACGCCGGTGGCCGCCATCGCCCATGCCGTGCACGGCGCGATCGGCATCACCGAGGAATACGACCTGCAGCTCTACACCCGCCGCCTGCATGCCTGGCGGCTGGCGGACGGCACGGAAACCTACTGGGGCCGGGTGGTCGGAGAGGCGGTGTGCGCCGCCCCCGGCGATGGCGTGGTCGCGCTCGCGCGGCGCTGGAGCACGGACGCAGCCTAGCTCGCAACCGCCATGGGCCCGCGCGGCCAAGGTGCGCGAAAATGCCCGCCGGAGGCCGCGCCCAGGCGCATCCTGCCCGGCGGCGCCGGCCCGGCGCCAGTCCGGGAAAGCCGGGCCTGCGTGTGTCCTTTCCCATCGCCCGCATGGCCAAGACCGCAGAATCAGAGTACCTCCTACACTACAGTGAGATTCGAGGAAGTAACGCAGTGCGCCGGCCGATGAAAGGATAAGTCGCCGGCATCCTTGCGGTGCCCGCTCCGGCGACGTTGTTCCGATCCACCCGAGATTCGGTGTCTGCCCGCAACCGGGATACGGAGGCTGATGTGTCGACAATCCAAGCAAGCCTTGCCGGCGCCGCGTATTGCCGCCGCTGGCGGTCTGCCGCCATTGCGCTGCTTAGCCCGATCGTGGCCGCGATGGCTTTCCTGCTGGCGCCGCAAGCGCGCGCCCAGACGCCTTCGCCGGCGCCGGAATGGCAGTATTCGGTCGGCATCCCGCTGGAAAAGATGTTCGAGCCGGAAACGCCGACATGGGCGGTGCGCATCGGCGCGGCCGCCATCTATCGCCCGCGCTATGACGGCGCCTCGAACTACTACGTGCTGGGCGGTCCCTCCCTGGACGTGCGCTATCGCGACCTGTTCTTCGCATCCACCGGCGAGGGCATCGGTGTCAACCTCGTCAGCACGCCAAACTGGCGTGCCGGCCTGGCCATCTCCTACAACATCGGCCGGCGCGAGGCTGACGATCACGATCACCTGCGCGGCATGGGCAACATCAACTTTGCGCCCGAGGCCAAGGTGTTCGTCGACTACGTGGTTTCGAAGGAATTCCCGCTGGTGATCCGCGCCAATATCCGGCGCGCCATGGGCGGGGCCGACGGCTGGACCGGCGACGTCGGCGCCTATCTGCCGCTGCCGGGCAGCTC
>NZ_JBFTND010000223.1:0-11579 GCF_056397305.1 Cupriavidus sp. 05N40 | reverse complement strand
CGGCAACCATGCCTCGGATATCGAGGAATGGGAAAGCTGTAACCGCGCTTTTCACGGAGCATTGATTCGACCGTGTGGCATGCCGAGACTGCTGCGCACGATCGAGGAATTGCATGTAGCTCGTCTGAGATATATGTACGCAACCACAACCAGTACAACTTGGGACCCTCAGTCACAACAGGAACATCATCAGATTCTTGATGCCGTCCGCCACAAGGACGTCGAGCGCGCATGCGGTCTGATTGAGCTGCATGTGCTCGAATCTGCTGAAATTATAATCAAGGCGTTGCGAAACCGGCACGAGCAGTTAGATAAGTTCGTCGACGTTCCGACCTGATTACTCTTGCCACTCTTTTTCAAACTGTTCATCACCCTCAGCAACTGCACACCTTATTTACTACCACATTAAAATTCCCAACGATAGCGCATCCCAAAATAGCAAAACCACAGACACTTTATTTCCTTAGAATTTTTTAGAAAAATTGACTGCGAAATCTACTCGTAGGATAACGCACGTCAATTAAATATCAAAATATACAGGAGACATAAGCATGAAATCAGAACCACTCTATAGAAAGGTGGCATGGAAGTTACTGCCATTCTTGTTTATCAGCTATGTCATAGCCTATCTAGATCGCGTGAACATTGGATTTGCCGCATTGCGCATGCAGCATGATCTCAGCTTCAGTGATACCGCATACGGATTTGGAGCCGGAATCTTCTTTCTAGGATATGTACTGTTTGAAGTTCCGAGCAACATGTTTCTCACGAGAATCGGTGCGCGTAAAACCATCATGCGCATCATGATCGGTTGGGGGATACTTTCCTCTGCCATGATGTTCGTGCAGAATCCAACGCATTTTTACATCCTACGATTCTTCTTGGGTGTATTCGAGGCCGGGTTCTTCCCAGGAATTATCCTTTATCTCACGTATTGGTTTCCCGCGCATTTGCGAGGAGGTATTATTGCAATCTTCATGTCCGCGATCGCGGTTGCCGGTATTGTGGGGGGTCCCGTTTCTGGATGGATCATCACATTTATGGATGGCGTACATAATCTCCATGGATGGCAATGGATGTTTCTCCTGGAAGGGGCGCCAGCAATCGTACTCGGCATCGTCGCCGCGTTCGTTCTGGCTGATGGACCGCAAGACGCGAAATGGCTGACAGAAACCGAGCGCGACATAATTGAACGCGACACCAAAACCCCCAGGGGAAATAGCGCGCATTCCATGGCTTCTGCTGTTCGTGACGCCCGCATTTACGCACTGGCCCTTGTCTACTTTGCGGTGATGTGTGGGTTGTATATTCTCGGATTCTGGCTACCTGGCATGATTAAAAGCTATGGAGTGTCCGATCCCTTCCACATTGGCCTCCTGACCGCAGTCCCGTACATTGCCAGCACTATTGGCATGGTCGTCATTAGCCGACATTCGGACGCGACCGGAGAGCGGAGAAGGCACTTGGCAGGGTCTATGTTCGTCGCCGCAACAGCTCTTGTAGCAAGTACGTTTGTTCCAAACAACTTGATTCTTGGGCTCATCGCTCTAAGCGTGGCAGCAGTTGGCCTCTATGCGTCGATGCCGCTTTTCTGGACTATCCCTACTCGTTACCTGTCGGGGCAAGCAGCCGCTGGCGGAATTGCCCTTATCAATTCGCTCGCTCTGATTGGGGGATTCGTCAGCCCGACCGTGCTGGGCTTCTCAAAATCAACGACTGGCAGCATCAATATTGGTATTTACGTCTTCGCCGTAGTTCTGAGCGTAGGCGCGCTCGTCCTGCTCGTTGCCATGCCGGAAAGGCTCCTGAAAGACTCGAACACTATAGACACCGAATCGCCGAAGGAGAAGCCCGCAATCAGTTAGTAGGGCGGCCTCAATTGTTCAACAGAGAGGCGTGACTGCAGGTGGTACCTATGTGCAGCGTGACATCGAATGCGCATCAGGGTGTGCTGACGCGCCTTTTTTATGAAGTGTGCCATCAACCAATGTAACGACCTCCTGTCGAGGTACAACAGGTAAGGTAGTGAACGGCACCGCAACCGAGCAGTTGGGTTCACATGCCCTAGAGATATATCGGACCCGCACGCGGCATTGAGATCACCGAAGTGATAGCTGCACGAACGCCTTGCAGAACAGCCGGCGGTCCAGAGTTGAAATGCAGATCAACTGTTCGTGAGACCGCGCAGCGTGACTTACGTGGACGACGCGCGGTGGATGTACAGCCTGGTAGCGAAAAAACTGCTTGCCCCCTCCGACTGCATTCCGCCCCTTCCGGCACCGACACCAGCCGGAGAGGCGTAGTGCGTTTTCCACCCTGAACTATTCCGACTGAGTTTTTGCCCCAAAGGAGCGAACACATGCCTGACACTCTCATCAAGGTCGACCTAAGCCAGTCCGCGTACGAGAACGACCAGATCCACAATCGCTGGCATCCGGACATTCCCATGGCGTGCTGGGTAAGTCCCGGTGACGACTTCATCCTTGAGACCTACGACTGGACCGGCGGTTTCATCAAGAACGACGACAGCGCAGACGACGTGCGTGACATCGACCTTTCTATCGTGCATTTTCTTTCCGGCCCCGTAGGCGTGCGCGGCGCCGAGCCCGGCGATCTCTTGGTGGTCGATCTGCTCGACATTGGAGCCAGGCCGGACAACCAATGGGGCTTCAATGGTTTCTTCTCAAAGGCAAATGGGGGCGGCTTCCTGACTGACCACTTCCCGCACGCCCAGAAATCCATCTGGGACTTTCACGGCGTCTACACGAGTTCGCGCCATATCCCGGGCGTGAACTTTGCCGGATTGATTCACCCAGGGCTGATTGGCTGCCTGCCAGATTCAAAGCTGCTGGAAACATGGAACGCACGAGAGACCCAATTGATTGCGACAGCACCCGAGCGCGTACCGCCACTTGCGAATCCGCCATTGGCGGCGACAGCCCACATGGGTAAGCYGACCGGCGTCGCCCGGGACAAGGCCGCCGCCGAGGGGGCACGCACGGTAYCGCCGCGCGAGCACGGTGGCAACTGCGATATCAAGGATCTATCACGCGGGTCGAAGGCTTTCTTCCCGGTCTATATAGACGGCGCAGGCCTCTCGGTCGGGGATCTCCATTTCAGCCAAGGCGACGGGGAGATTACGTTCTGCGGTGCCATCGAAATGGCCGGCTGGGTGCACATGCGAGTGAATCTCATCAAGGGCGGCATTGAGAAGTACGGCATTCGGAATCCGGTGTTCCAGCCCAGCCCAATTACTCCGGTATACAACGACTACCTAATCTTCGAAGGCATTTCGGTCGACGAGCACGGTGGGCAGCACTACCTCGACGTTACTGTCGCCTACCGCCAAGCGTGTCTCAATGCGATTGAGTACCTGAAGAAATTCGGCTATTCGGGCGCGCAGGCGTATTCCCTGCTGGGATGCGCACCGGTGCAAGGGCATATCAGCGGGGTAGTTGACATTCCGAACGCTTGCGCGACGCTTTGGCTGCCCACCCAGATTTTTGACTTCGACATCAGGCCGAATGCCGATGGCCCCCGCAGGCAGGTGCACGGCGGCCTGGACTTGCCGTGTTCGCCAGACCTGGTGGAGCCCTAAGCGACATCCGATAGGAGGTTCCTCATGCCCATCTACGACTTCGGGTGCGCAGATTGCGGCCCGTTCTCCGTCCTGCGACAGATTGGAGACCGCGAGAATCCTTGCCACTGCCCAAGCTGCGGCAGAGAAAGCAAGCGCCTGATATGTGCGCCGTCACTCGCGTTGATGGCCGGCTCAAGTCGCGTCGCTCACGCAACCAATGAGCGGGCTGCTCATGCGCCGCGCCAGTCCACCGACGGGGGGCAGCTTCGCCACAGGCAGAGTTGCGCTTGTTGCTCAGGCGAGCGCGCGTCTCTCGCTGGCGTCAGCAAAAAGACTTCTTCCGCCGGCCTAAAGCAACCGTCAGGTCGCCCATGGATGATCAGCCACTAGCGCGGGACGCACGCCAGCGGGTTCAGCTTGTGAGCTTCGCAAGCTGAATCTTGCTTTGCGCCAGGGCCACCACCAGGAACGAGATCGCATGGCCCAAAGAGAAGCCCATCAGATGACGATGGCGGGCTTTGCTCAAATCTCGGAGGTGAATAATGGCACGAGAAAGGCACGATTCTGTAGGAGCGTGCCGACTTCAATGTAAAGCGCTGGCGCGGAGCGGGACGTTGGTGTTCCGCCCGTTCGTCGCCGCCTGCCTCGACGCCGGCCATCCCGGACGGCCGCGCATTGCTTTCGTGCCCGGCATCAACACTCAAATCGGCTATCCTTTATGCCCGCCACTATGGCCGGCTCAGGCCCCAGCTTTTCCACTTATCCGACTGTCCGGATTTCGGCCGCGGCCTCTGTCCCCGCATTTCCAGAATGAAAGGCGCGGCGACTTCGAGCCACGCCTTTCTTACTTCAGGACTCGCCATCGATTGCGAGGAGGCGCACTTCCAGCGCTGCGGCAGCAGTCTTCAGTGCAGGTATAACGCGCTTACGGATCGCAGGAATGTTTGGTTCGACGTCGACGGCGCCACAACTCAACGTCATCAACGTTCTAGAGGTGCCAACCCGGACCGGCAAGGCAATGCCATAGGCATCACGTTGATACTCCCCAACCGACATGCAAACGCCGTTCGATCGCAGATCTTCGAACGCGGCGGCGAGTTTCACTTCCATCATTCCCCTCTGGCCGCTTGCCGAGCGAAGCAATTCGCTGATATATCCGGCACGTGCGCCATCGTCCAGAGCCCACAGGAACGCTCGTCCCACGGACGTTGAGCCCATCGGCAGGAGCGAGCCCACACCGAGCCGCAATGTCGCAATTCTTATGCCGGATCGGTAGGCGATGTATAGCATGTCGAGATGGTTCGGGACCGCAAGCGCAACGGAGACATTCAGCCTGTCGGCTAGGTCTTGCATTAACGGATTTGCCACGCTGATGACCGGGTTGGCTTCCAGGTAGGCATGCCCGATACTCAGGGACCCGGGCGCCAACTCGAATTCGCGGCCTCCGCTGACGCGCCGCAAGAATCCCACGCGAATGAGAGTGCTCGTGAGGCGGGACACGGTTGCCTTCGAAAGGCCGGTACGGCGCACCAACTCGACGTTGGTCAATGGCGCGCGGTCGGCTCGAAAGGCCCGCAGGACCTGTAGTCCGTGCTCCACTGTCACTGTCACGCCTGTCGGATCCGGCATCTGTGTAGTCATGCTGCTTCCTCCGCGCGGTCTTTCCGCAATTTAGGTGGCGAACAATGCCTCCTCCTGCAAGGCATGCGCCGTTGCCGCAAGGCGGGGGCCCAGTTCGCGATCGGTGCGAGCCCGACTCATTCTGGCGCCTGGACCAATGCATGCGATTACCAGCGGTGCATGTCCGGGAAGGTTGACGGGGGTGGCGACTACGCCGAGTTCGGGCTCCCATTCTCCAATTGATGTGCAAAAGCCTGAATTTAACGTCTCGGAAATACCCTCTCCGATGCGACGTCTGAGCCGTGGCCAGTCGCGCGCCATCTTTCGCTCCACATTGCCAAGCAAGTAGAAGCGTTCCAACTCTGGCAAAGACGCGAGCAGCGCCCATCCGAGCGGGGACGAGGCGATGTGCAAGCGCGTTCCAACGGGCAGACGCAAGTCTATCGCCGTACTCTGGCTAGTGCACGTTGCCAGCACGATCAGATCCAAGCGATCGCGAATGGCGAGTACGACGAATGTCTGACTAGCGTCGGCAAAGGCCTGCATCTTGACACGTGCAAGCCTGTGTATCGTGCGATGCGCAATCGCACCGTAGCCCAACGAGAGCACGGCGGCTGATAAGCGGTACTTGCGTCGCTCTCGCGAGTAACGGAGATAGCCCAGAGTAACAAGCGAGTGAAGCATGCGGGAAACAGTAGGAGCCGGAATGCCGGTGTGAGCGGAGATCTCCTGATTACCCAGCCATTGCTCTTCGGGTGTGAAGGCACTAAGCACCGCGAGACTACGTGCGAGGGGTGCAACCATGGGGCCGCTGTCCTTGCCGCGGCCCGCGTCCTCTGCCTGCCGATAAGGATCTCTACTCGATACTGGTAATGCTAATCGAGCGTGTTTTCGGTCTGCCGCTGCAATCTGCCTTGTCATTACACTTTCCGAAGGGAGCGCACACAAAATCATTTAACGAAGCGCGTCAAGGCGGGTCAACCCGGGCTCTCGATATGTTCCGTACATTGAGAGGCACGCGAAAATTGACCGGCGCCTGAGGCATGTCGCCGTGTATGGCTTCGACCACAAGTTTGCAATAAAGCACTCGCGGCGGCTAGTACACGGTCCCATTCTGTATTGCCGATGCCGCCATGCAACCAGTGTATGGCTTTGTAGAACTCGACACAGCCCAATCTGCTTCGCGCTGCGTACAGCTACTCGGATCGAACGGACGGGACACCTGATGGGGATAGGTCTCGCAGCAGGGGACTGTCGCCGTCAATCCAATCGCCGCGCGGGGGGGTGAAGATGTCGTATTCGAGCGTGTCTTCAAGCACTTCGGCTCGATGGGGAGTATTAGCCGGAATTACGACCACTTCCCCGGCTTCTACCAGTACGCCATGCTCGTTGGTCTCGTCCAGCCAAAACCGCATTGCACCCCTCACCACGAACGTGAACTGCTCGTTCGGGTGGGCGTGGAGTGGCACAAGGTCCCCCTTTCTTAAGGTCACTTCGCCGATCATCATGCGTTCCGACGTGATGAAACGGCGCGTGATGCCGCCGAGAATGGTTTCGCTCGGTCGCTCGGACCATCGATAGTGCAAGGCGACTTGAGACATTTTTAGCTTCCGTCATGGTCAGGGGGTCGAGGTTTTATCCGGCCACGCGGCGCGCGAACGGCCAAATCATCGGGGTGATCGCTAACATGCAGCGACGCGGCCTTTTGCGTCAAGCCTGCAAAGGTGATTGTTCCGTACCTCGGAATATCGGGCTCGCCCGATTCTGTGCGTTGAGCGGCCCCCTGTCTGTTTCGGGAGCGGCGCCGCATCAAATGCCTACGAAGCCGGGCGAGCAATTCGCCTCCTGTGCCTAGGCCTAACTCCCTTCGAGATTCCGAAGGTAAAGCTCGCCGCCAGACTGAGATGTCCTATCTAGCCTTTGGATCTTCCCCCGTTTCTGCGGGCCGCAGACCGGCGCGGTCAGCGGCTCCAAGCCGATGGCCGAGGCAAACGCCCTAGTTTTGTCAGCCGTGTGCAATCTGCTGGCTAGGATATTTAGCAGCGACTTCCCATGGGGTTCGGTATTCGAGTTTCGAGCCTGCGTTGCCGGTTGTAGATGCTCGATTTATTCTCGAATGGATGCAATGGCCGGGGCGCGCGTCGCGTACCAATGGTGCTACAACCGCCAAACAACCTTCCCCAGAAGCTCTCTATTGGCGCGTTGTCACAGCAATTTCTTGCACGACATCGGGACCACGATGGTCATGAATGCGGAACTATCTCGAAGTTTTGAAGACGTGCTCCTGCACGCCTACTTCGAAGCGCTCCTCGGCAGAACATCGTTCAGATGAAGCTTGTGTTCTCGACATATTTCCCACAGAAGGTGCCATTACCCCTCAGAGGCTGAATCCCGGTGGGCATGCCGCCGCGCCTGCACACCTCGAAATATGTCGATGCCCCCGTCAAGGGACGGGGACTCGATACTTGTTCGCTGGCCGTGCGCTAGAACACGTGCCTCGCGCCTACTACTAGCCCGGTCTGGTTAATACCGGGCGCAGTTGTTGTGCCTAGCACCACGCCGAAGTTAGAGGCTCCCTTGTTGTTCATGTAGGAAGCATTGGCGTATAGGCTAGTGCGCTTGGAGAGCGCATACAAGGCCGAGAGCGCATAGCTGTTCGCATCGGAGGAGGATCCGCGCATGTCAGTGCGATAAGCGCCCGCGCGCAGTTCGAAGCCGGGCGAAAAAGCGTAGGAAGCACCGACCCAGTAGAGGTTGGAGCGGAAGTTTGGGGTGCTGATGCCGCTTTGAAGATAGCGATAACCTCCCATTAACCCAAGGGCGCCGAAAGAGTAGCTCAGCGCCCCAACATATCGGCGCTCGACAGCGCTTGCCGTGGCGGTAGACTGCCCGCGGCGTTGATCGAAGGCCAGTGCCATTGAGATGTTRCCCGTCGTGTAGGTCGCACCCGCGCTAATCTCCTGTCCGATCCTGAAGGAGCCAGGCACCTCGCCGCCGTTGACTACCGTCGTGTCATAGCCCGGGGTATAAAGTCCCGTCACAGTCAGTCCGCCCAATACGCCCGTGTACTTGATGACATTGTCTGCACGGTTGGTGAACTGCGCGTCTTGCGACAGGATTGAGTAGGTGGAATAGCGCACCGGGTCGAAGGGCACGAAGATATCAAACAGTGTGTTGATCTGCCGGCCCAGCGTGACTTGCCCCCAACTCCCCGCAATGCCCACGTAGGCTTGCCGCCCAAACAGGCGTCCTCCCTGCGCCGAACTTCCGTTGTCGCTGTTGAAGCCGCTTTCGAGAGCAAATACGGCAGCTAGGTCTCCGCCCAGGTCTTCCCTGCCGCGCAGGCCCCAGCGCGATCCCGCCGTATTGCCCGACGCCATGCGATAGACGTTTGAGGAGCCAGTGGCATCGGCGTGATTTACATACTCGATTCCCGTATCGATCAAACCATAGAGGGTCACGCTGCTTTGCGCGTGCGCGCTAGCGTTGCACAGGCCGCAAAATGCGGCAGCCACGGCTGACAAGGTCTTCATATTCATGTCTTCTCCACCATCTCTCTGTTTTTGCTGTAATGCGCCAGACTGCTGCTCCCAGCGTGCGCGCGTTCCGGTCGACAATCGAGCAGCCGGATGTTTCAGCCCGAATGTAGTGGGCCTATTTTTGTCGAATCATCCTGACCGACATCGTGGTGAACTACGCCGGACAATTTACACACGCCGTTTACGACGCGCATCCAGAATGTCTTTTGACGCTGAGGCGACGTCAACCTATCCGCCCCATAGGTTCCGTACTTCGAGAAGGATCACGCATACAGAACGCCATACGCGGACTGAATGCAGCGCCAACTGCATCGTCGGTGTGTGAGGAGACGCGAATCAAAGTACGGAACGAACCTACCGTGACCGTTGACGTACTCGCATTCGACACCGCAGCATAAATATCTGGGAGATCCCTCAGAGGAGAGTACGGAGCATGATCCGAGATGCAATCGGTGCGATAGCTTTTCGCGCTTTGTATGGGGACGGCGGATTCACTATGAAGAACAAAACTGCGACCCATGAATCCCCGCGGGATATCCTTGATGGCATGAAGAGAATGAGTCCAATTTGACCGACCATCACTGAAAAGTAAGAGGGATTGGAACTAACGATGGAGGGGGAAGTGCCGACCATTCTTGAAATTGATCGCGCTTCCTCAGCCGACCGATCGCCAATCGTTATCACGGGATACTGAATCGCAGGCCATCCTGCTTGAGTGTTTCGAAACACAGCGATTTCGCTACGTTCCGCGGCTTAGGACGAGCGAACAGAATGTGCATCGCAAACGGCATGAAGCGCTTCATCACAATCGCGCCGCACGCCGTAAGCCTCACGGTGATCGTATATTGACTCTTACTTAAATGGAGAAATGCGTGAAAAACTCGACGTATGGCTCTTTTTCGACTGGTTTGCCGGCTGACCCGAGAATGGACGCGGAGAAAGAGTTCGAGTTTGCGACCAAGTCGGCCAGAATGGAGCTGAAGCAGGCTAAGGATCGTGCGGATTCAGAATTCTACAAGACGCTTAGAAATACGGCATCGATGGATCAACAAGCGATCTCGAATGCACAGACGCGCTTTGCGCAGGCGTTAGCTATTGCGAGCGAAAACTATCACCAAGCGCTCGCGAACGCTGAACGGGTCCGCCTCCGCACCACTCTCATCACGGAGGCGCCGATCGATCGTAGAGCATCGCCTGCCTCCCTGGACTAGGGGAAGAGCTGATCAACAACGTTCCGAATAACGTTGCCAACGGTTTCGGCTTCGTCCGTGCATTGGATCGCAATGCTCTCGCCCACTGCCGCCTGGGCGCTCGGCACGAACTCTTCGAGGGTTGGGCGGCGCTGCCGAACAGGCCGCCGGCCGCCGCTACCGTCCCAAAACCTGCCGATGCGGATCGATCACGAACTATTTGGGAACCCCGGCATACGAACTCCGCGTATGCCTGCGGCCCCTCTTCAAGGGTAATGAGTTTTACTCCAACCACGTCCGCGATGTGGATGCAGTCCCACAGAATTGCCTGCATGAGTTGCCGGTTGTAACGCATGACCAGCGTTTGTCCAGTGCGAAAGCTGTGTGATTTCGCCCGTCCGAGCGCGAGGCGGATGCTTAGACTGCCACGTCGTGCCGCCGAATCGCTAGCGCCGGGATCGTCGGTCACGTAAAGGCTCAGCGATGCGGTCTTGAAGCTGATGCGCTGGATCGACGAGCTGCATCTGGATGCATCCCTTCGCGGGCGCGCATGCTGGCCCGCCTGTTGCGACGGGAGGGTGTCCAGATCGGCCACCGGCGCGTGGGCACGCTGATGAAGCGCATGGGCATCGAGGCGCTGTACCGTCGGCCGAACACGAGCCGCAGGAATGCGGCGCACAAGATCTGGCCGTACCTACTGCGCGACCGGAAGATCAATCACACCAACCAGGTGTGGGCGCTAGACACGACCTACATTCCGATGGCGCGGGGCTTCGTGTATCTGACGGCGGCGGTGGACTGGGCCAGCCGCAAAGTACTGGCCCACCGGGTGGCGATCACTCTGGAGAGCTGCCATGCTGTCGAGGCGCTTGAGGTGGCCTTTGCGAAATACGGCACGCCGGAGATCGTCAAGACTAACCAGGGCAGCCAGTTCACCGCCGCGCAGTTCACCGACGCCGTGCTTGACCGCGGCATCCAACTGTCGATGGACGGCAAGGGCAGTTGGCGCGACAACGTGTTCGTCGAACGCCTTTGGCGCAGCGTCAAGTACGAGGAGGTCTATCTAAAAGCCTACGACTCGGGTCAGCCATGCGCGCCGATCTATCGCTAACTACCTGACCTGGTACAACCAACGACGACCCCATTCCAGTCTGGCAGACCAGACCACGGATGAGGCATACTTCGCCACACTGCCAGCGATCAAATCGGCAGCCTGACTGCCCCGGCGCTTCCACTTATAAACTCCGGATCTCTGTCCGAATAAGCGAAGCCACCTCTCAGTGCCTTGATTACGATTTCTGCTGACTCGAGCACATGCTGCTCAATCAGACCGCATGCGCGCTCGACGTCCTTGTGGCGGACGGCGTCAAGAATCTGATGATGTTCCTGTTGTGACTGAGGGTCCCAAGTTGTACTGATTGTGGTTGCGTACATATATCGCAGACGAGCTACATGCAATTCCTCGATCGTGCGCAGCAGTCTCGGCATGCCACACGGTCGAATCAATGCTCCGTGAAAAGCGCGGTTACAGCTTTCCCATTCCTCGATATCCGAGGCATGGTTGCCGCGTTCGATTGCTGTGGCTGCGTCAGCGATATCACTGTCCCTGATAAGCGGTACTGCTACCCGCAGCGCCAAGGTTTCCAATGC
>NZ_JBFTND010000222.1:0-26645 GCF_056397305.1 Cupriavidus sp. 05N40 | reverse complement strand
CTGCAATGCAAGAATCCCTGCCGAAGTCTGTCATAATCCGATAAATTATAGCTTTTGCCTCCCTGCCTGCCACGTTTTGCGTTGCATTGCAGCGGACAGGCGCTCGCGGACCGCTCCTTCCCACCCAGATTCTCTAGCCAGCCGCCGTTCACCCGGCGGCCCTTGCCTCCTGCCGACATCGCCGTGAAACCGATCCAGAAATCCAACAAGCTCAACAATGTTTGCTACGACATCCGCGGCCCGGTGCTGGAGAAGGCCAAGCAGATGGAAGAGGAAGGACACAAGATCATCAAGCTGAACATCGGCAACCTGGCCGTGTTCGGTTTCGACGCGCCGGAAGAGATCCAGCAGGACATGATGCGCAACCTGCCCAATTCGGCGGGCTATTCGGATTCCAAGGGCATCTTCGCCGCGCGCAAGGCGATCATGCACTACACGCAGCAGAAGAACATCGAAGGCGTGGGGCTGGACGACATCTACGTGGGCAACGGCGCCTCGGAGCTGATCGTGATGTCGATGAACGCGCTGCTCAACAGCGGCGACGAAGTGCTGGTGCCGGCGCCGGATTATCCGCTGTGGACCGCCGCGGTGAGCCTCTCGGGCGGTACCCCGGTCCACTACGTATGCGACGAGGCCAACGAGTGGATGCCCGACCTCGACGACATCCGCGCCAAGATCACGCCCAATACCAAGGCCATTGTCGTCATCAACCCGAACAACCCCACCGGGGCGCTGTATTCGGACGAACTGCTCAAGAGCATCGTGACGATCGCGCGCGAGCACGGCCTGATCATCTTCGCCGACGAGATCTACGACAAGGTACTCTACGACGGGCACACCCACACGTCGATCGCCGCCTTGTCGACCGACGTGCTGACGGTGACCTTCAACGGCCTGTCCAAGAACTACCGCTCCTGCGGCTACCGTGCCGGCTGGATGATCGTGTCGGGCGACAAGCGTCCGGCGCTGGACTATATCGAGGGGCTCAACATGCTGTCCTCGATGCGCCTGTGCGCCAACGTGCCCGGCCAGTGGGCCATCCAGACCGCGCTGGGCGGCTACCAGAGCATCAACGACCTGGTGGCCGAAGGCGGCCGCCTGCGCCGCCAGCGCGACCTGGCGCACGAGCTGATCACGCAGATCCCGGGTGTCACCTGCGTCAAGCCCAAGGCCGCGCTATACCTGTTCCCGAAGCTCGACCTGTCGATGTATCCGATCCAGGACGACCAGGAGTTCATCTACGAACTGCTGCAGGAATCCAAGGTGCTGCTGGTACAGGGCACGGGCTTCAACTGGGACAAGCCGGACCACTTCCGGATCGTTTTCCTGCCGCACGAGGAAGACCTGCGCGAGGCCATCGGCCGCGTAGGCCGCTTCCTGGAGGCATACCGCAAGCGCCACGGCCTCGCGGCCTGAGCCGGCGCGCGGCGCAATTCATTTTTCCGCAACTCTGAGTCAGATCGTCCATGAATCCCATCAAAGTAGGCCTGCTTGGCATCGGTACCGTCGGTAGCGGCACGTTCAACGTGTTGCAGCGCAACCAGGAAGAAATCCGCCGCCGCGCAGGACGCGGCATCGAGATCGCCATGGTCGCCGACCTCAACACCGAACGCGCCCGCGAGCTGACCGGTGGGCAGGTCGAGGTGGTGGCCGACGCGCACCAGGTCGTCACCCGTCCCGAGATCGACATCGTCATCGAACTGATCGGCGGCTACGGCATCGCGCGCGAGCTGGTGCTCAAGGCCATCGAGAACGGCAAGCACGTGGTCACCGCCAACAAGGCGCTGCTGGCCGTGCACGGCAACGAGATCTTCGAGGCCGCGCGCAAGAAGGGCGTGATCGTGGCCTTCGAAGCCGCGGTGGCCGGCGGCATCCCCATCATCAAGGCGCTGCGCGAAGGCCTGACCGCCAACCGCATCGAGTGGATCGCCGGCATCATCAACGGCACCACCAACTTCATCCTGTCGGAGATGCGCGACAAGGGCCTGGACTTCGACACCGTGCTCAAGCAAGCCCAGGCGCTGGGCTATGCCGAGGCCGATCCCACCTTCGACATCGAAGGCATCGACGCCGCCCACAAGATCACGCTGATGAGCTCGATCGCCTTCGGCATGCCGGTGCAGTTCGACAAGGCCTATGTGGAAGGCATCACCAAGCTGTCGGCCGTGGATATCCGCTATGCCGAAGAGCTGGGCTACCGCATCAAGCTGCTGGGCCTGACGCGCCGCCGCGAAAACGGCATCGAGCTGCGCGTGCACCCGACCCTGGTGCCGACCAAGCGCCTGATCGCCAATGTGGAAGGCGCCATGAACGCCGTGCTGGTGCAGGGCGACGCCGTCGGCGCCACGCTGTACTACGGCAAGGGCGCCGGCGCCGAGCCGACCGCTTCGGCCGTGATCGCCGACCTGGTCGACGTGACCCGCCTGCACACCGCCGACCCCGAGCACCGCGTGCCGCACCTGGCGTTCCAGCCGGACGAACTCTCCAGCGTGCCGGTGCTGCCGATCGAGGAAGTCACCAGCTCGTACTACCTGCGCATGCGCGTGGCGGACGAGACCGGCGTGCTGGCCGACATCACCCGCATCCTGGCCGACGCCGGCATCTCCATCGATGCCATGCTGCAGAAGGAATCGCGCGAGGGCGAGCCGCAGACCGACATCATCATGCTGTCGCACCTCACGCGCGAGAAGCAGGTCAATGCYGCCATCGCCAAGATCGAGGCACTCCCCACCGTGCTGTCCGCGGTCACGCGCCTGCGCATGGAAGAACTGAACTGAGCGAGCGATGAAATACCAGTCGACGCGCGGCCACGAGATGCCGCAAACCTTCTCCGAGATCCTGCTGGGCGGCCTGGCGCCGGACGGCGGCCTGTACCTGCCGCAGGAATACCCGCAGGTCACCACCGACGAGCTCGAAGCCTGGCGCAAGCTGTCGTACGCCGATCTCGCCTTCGAAGTCCTGTCGAAGTTCTGCGACGACATCCCGGCCGAGGACCTGCGCGCACTCACGCGCAAGACCTACACCGCCGAGGTGTACTGCAATGCCCGCCCCGGCGACAACACCGCGGACATCACCCCGCTGCGCACGCTGGGTGAGGAGGGCGGTACTCCCCTGCAGCTGCTGGGCCTGTCCAACGGCCCCACGCTGGCCTTCAAGGACATGGCCATGCAGCTGCTCGGCAACCTGTTCGAGTACGCGCTTGCGCGTGCCGGGCAGGAGCTGAACATCCTCGGCGCCACCTCCGGCGATACCGGCAGCGCCGCCGAGTACGCGATGCGCGGCAAGCAAGGCATCCGGGTGTTCATGCTCAGCCCGCACCGCAAGATGAGCGCGTTCCAGACCGCGCAGATGTTCAGCCTGCAGGACCCGAACATCTTCAACCTGGCGGTCGAAGGCGTGTTCGACGATTGCCAGGACATCGTCAAGGCCGTGTCGAACGACCTGGACTACAAGGCCCGCCAGAAGATCGGCACGGTCAACTCGATCAACTGGGCGCGCGTGGTGGCCCAGGTGGTGTACTACTTCAAGGGCTGGCTGCTGGCCACCGACGGCCCGGGCCAGAAGGTCTCCTTCTGCGTGCCATCGGGCAATTTCGGCAATGTCTGCGCCGGCCATATCGCGCGCATGATGGGCCTGCCGATCGACAAGCTGGTGGTGGCCACCAACGAGAACGACGTGYTCGACGAGTTCTTCCGCACCGGCACCTACCGCGTGCGCAAGTCGGCCGAGACGTATCACACCTCCAGCCCGAGCATGGACATCTCSAAGGCSTCSAACTTCGAGCGCTTCGTGTTCGAYCTGCTSGGCCRSGATGCCGGCAAGCTGGCSGMGWTGTTCCGCGATGTGGACACCAGGGGCGGCTTCGACCTGGCCGGCACGCCGGAATTCGACCGCATCCGCGCCTTCGGCTTCGTCTCGGGCCGCAGCACCCACGAGGACCGCGTCGCCACCATCCGCGACCTGTCCGGACGCTACGGCATCACCATCGATACGCACACCGCCGACGGCGTCAAGGTCGCGCGCGAGCACCTCACCCCCGGCGTGCCGATGGTCGTGCTGGAAACCGCGCTGCCGGCCAAGTTCGCCGACACCATCCGCGAGGCGCTCGGCCACGAGCCGGAGCGGCCGGCCAGCTTCGACGGCATCGAAAAGCTGCCCCAGCGTTTCGAGGTCATGCCGGCCGACGCCGGCAAGATCAAGGCCTTCATCGCCGGCCATACCGGCTTGTAAAGACCATGCCGCCGCCGGCCCGTTGGCCGGGGCGGCGGCAACTCGCTACAATCGGATCTGCCGAGCTGAACCGCACGGCCCGCGCATCGCCCCGCATGTACCGGGGGCGGTACGCGGGCCGTTTCCCATGGGCGACCGTGGGGTTGCCGTCCCACCTAACCGCTTTCGTCATGACCCAAGCCGCCGCGCAAGCCCGTCCCCCCATGCTGACCATGGCCCAGGCCCTCGAAGCCCTGCTGGCCGGCGCCACGCCGCTCGCGCAAGCCGAGCGTATCGCCACGCTGGACGCCAATGGCCGCGTGCTGGCCACGCCCGTGGCGAGCTCGCTGGACGTGCCCCCGGCGGACAACACCTCGATGGACGGCTACGCCGTGCGCAGCGCCGACGTGGCGGCGCCCGGGGCGCGCCTGCGCGTGGCGCAGCGCATTCCCGCGGGCCATGTCGGCACGGCGCTGGCTGCCGGAACCGCCGCGCGCATCTTCACCGGCGGCCTGATCCCGCCGGGTGCCGACGCCGTGGTCATGCAGGAGCAATGCGTGGCGGAGGGCGACGAGGTGATCGTCAACCATGCGCCGCAACCCGGCGAATGGATACGCCGCGCCGGCGAGGATATCCGCTCGGGCAGCGTGATCCTGCCGGCCGGCACGCGGCTGACGCCGCAGGCGCTGGGCCTGGCGGCCTCGGTGGGGCAGGCCGAACTCGACGTGGTGCGGCGCGTCAAGGTCGCCGTCTTCTTCACCGGCGACGAGCTCGCCATGYCCGGCGAGCCGCTCAAGCCGGGCGCCATCTATAACTCCAACCGTTTCACGCTGCGCGGCCTGCTGGAAAAACTCGGCTGCGAGGTCAGCGATTTCGGCATCGTGCCCGACACCCTGGCCGCCACGCGCGACACGCTGCGGCGCGCCGCAGCCGGGCATGACCTGATCATCACGTCGGGCGGCGTCTCGGTGGGCGAGGAAGACCATATCAAGCCGGCGGTGGAAGCCGAAGGGCGCCTCAACCTGTGGCAGATCGCCATCAAGCCGGGCAAGCCGCTGGCCTTTGGCGAGGTCGCGCGCGACGGGCAGGCCCCGGTCTACTTCCTGGGCCTGCCGGGCAACCCGGTGTCCAGCTTCGTGACCTTCCTGCTGTTCGTGCGTCCCTTCATCCTGCGCTTGCAGGGCGTGCAGGACGTGATGCCGCGCCGCCTGCTGCTGCGCGCGGATTTCGACCTGCCCAAGGGCGACCGCCGCAACGAATTCCTGCGCGTGCGCATCAACCAGGCCGGCGGGCTGGAGATGTTCGCCAACCAGAGTTCGGGCGTGCTGACCTCCACCGTGTGGGGCGACGGCCTGGTCGACAACCCGCCGGGCCAGTCGATCGCGCGCGGCGACACCGTGCAGTACATCGCCTTCGATGGACTGGTGGGTTGAGGAGAGCGGCTGCCATGAAGATCGAACTGCGCTTCTTTGCCAGCGTGCGCGAGCAACTGGGCCTGGGGCAGGAACGTGTCGAAGTACCAGCCACGGTGGCCACCGTGGGCGAGTTGCGCCAATGGCTCGGCCAGCGCGGCGGCGCCTGGGCCGAGGTGCTGGCGGAAGGCCGTGCGCTGCGCATGGCGGTTGACCACGACGTGGCGAGTCCTGGCAGCGTGCTGGCCGAAGGCTGCGAAGTGGCCTTCTTTCCGCCGGTCACGGGAGGCTGAGATGAGCGTCAAGGTACAGCGCGAGGATTTCGACCTGGGCGCCGAGGTGGCGGCATTGCGCCAGGACCAGCCGGGCGTGGGCGCGGTGGCCAGCTTCATCGGCACGGTGCGCGATGTCAGCGACGGCGCTGCGGTCAGCGCGATGGAGCTGGAGCACTATCCGGGCATGACCGAGAAGGCGCTGGCCCGCATCGAGGCGGTGGCCCGGGAGCGCTGGGCGCTGCTCGGCGTCACCATCGTGCACCGGGTCGGGCCCTTACTGCCGCTGGACCAGATCGTGCTGGTGGCGGTGGCCTCGGCGCACCGCGGCAACGCCTTCGCCGCCTGCGAATTCATCATGGACTACCTCAAGTCCGAGGCGCCGTTCTGGAAGAAGGAGCAGACCCCGGAGGGCGCGCGCTGGGTCGACGCGCGGGTCACCGACGAGGCTGCATTGCAGCGCTGGGGCATTCGCTCGCTCAATGCCAGCGGGGAGGCGGCCACCGGCGCGCCCGACGCGCAGCGGCAAGATCAGGAAGCCGGGAACTGATGGGCCCGCTCGGATTTGTCGCGGTSGGYGTSGGCGCCGCSGYGGGCGCGTGGCTGCGCTGGCTGTTCTCGGTCATGTGGAATGCGGTCAACCCCGCGCTGCCCTACGGCACGCTGGCCGCCAACCTGGTGGGCGGCTACCTGATCGGCCTTGCCGTGGGATTTTTCGATTCGCATGCCGGACTGCCGGCCGAATGGCGGCTGCTGGCAGTGACCGGTTTTCTCGGCGGACTGACCACCTTCTCCACCTTCTCCAGCGAGGTCGTGGCCAACCTGATGGCCGGCGACTATGGCTGGGCCGTGGTACATCTGCTGCTGCACCTCGGCGGCTCGCTGGCGCTGACCGTGCTTGGCCTGTGGACCTACCGCCTGCTGGCCTGAGCGTCCTGCCGGCGCATCGTCACGGGCGCCAGCCTGCGGCCGCGCCGGACAGCATCGCCAGCAGGGCCGTGTTGAATGCTTCCGGCCGCTCCATATGCGGCGCATGGCCCGTCCCCGGCACGATGGCCAGCCGCGCGGCCGGTTGCAGGGCCTGCGTGGCCTGGCCGACGGCCGGCGCATAGAGGCGGCTGCGCTCTCCATACAGGTGGAACAGCGGCACGCCGGTCTGCGCCAGGGTCTGCCGGTAGTCCCTGCGGGCCATGTCCTCCCACAATGAGGCCAGCGCTTGCGGTGCGCATTGCCCCATGACGGCCTCCAGCCAGGTGGCCCGCGCCAGATCGGGCTGGCTGCCCGCTGCCCACAGTCCATCTCGCACCAAAGCGGCCGTCGCGGGCCAGTCCTGCCGCACGCGCGCGGCCATCTGCGCGGCCAGGGTCGTGTCGTAGCGCCCGTGCAGGCCGTGCTGCCAGTCCGGGCCCGTTACCAGGCACGGCGTCATATCGATGGCGCCGACCGCCGCCAGCGGCAGCGCGGCATGGCTGCGCAGCAACTCCCACGCCGCCATCGCACCCATCGACCATCCCGCCACCGTCACCTCGCGCAGGCCCAGGTGGCGGACCAGCGCCGCCACGTCCGCCGCCAGCCGCGCCACCGTGGCCCGGGCTGCTTGCGGCAGCGCAGCAGACAGGCCATGTCCGGCGTGGTCCGGCGCGATCACCCGCAGGCCCGCCTGCGCCAGCGCGCGCTGGCCGTCGAAGGCTTCGCCCGACAGCGACCAGCCGTGCAGCAGCAGCAGCGCCGGGCCGTTGCCCGCCTCCCGCCAGCCCGGCAGGCCGCCGCGGGCCGGATGGACGTCGAAGTCGGGCGGGGCCGATGCGGCAGGATGGGCGAGCAACGCCGTGCGCGAATCATCCAAGGGCGAGTTCCCGGTCGTTGAGCTGGCTTGTCTCGAACCCGCGGCCGTGGCAGGCTCTGGCTTCGGGAAAGCGATGTATTGACATTCGGATTGCCACGTTTATATCATGAAACATGAATCAGCTATCATGTTTCATGATCCCGGAGCTCTGATGTCCCTGACCGAATCCGGCGCAAGCCAGCCCAAGACCGCGCGCGGCCAGAAGACCCGCGAGGCGCTGCTGCGCGCCGCCGAGAAGGTGTTCGGGGAGAAGGGCTACTACGTGGCGTCGATCTCCGAGATCACGCAGGAGGCCGAGGTGGCGATGGGCACCTTCTACCTCTACTTCAAGGACAAGGAAGACATCTTCCGGGCGCTAGTGCAGCACATGCTGGAACTGGTGCGCGCCCACCTGCGCAAGCACGTCGGGCCGGCGCAGACGCAGATCGAAGCCGAGCGGCTCGGCCTCAAGGCCTTTCTCTCCTTCGTCTCGCGCCACAAGAACCTGTACCGCATCGTGCTGGATTCCTATTCGGTGGACGAAACCATCTACAGCAGCTATTTCCAGGTTTTCGCCGACGTCTACAGCCGGCGCCTGGGCAAGGCCGAAGAGCAGGGCCAGATCTCGCCGGGCGATGCCGAGGTGCGCGCCTGGTGCCTGATCGGCATCAGCAACTTCCTCGGCATGCGCTACGCGCTGTGGAAACGTCCGGCGTCGATGGACAAGGTGGTCGATACCGCCTTCGACATGATTTCCCACGGCCTGGAGGCGCGATGAGCGCGCTGGTGCTGGTCGAGCGCGTCGGCGGCACGGCCGTGGTGCGGCTCAACCGCGCCGTCCGCCACAACAGCCTGGTGCCGGAGTTGCTGGAGCAATTGCTGGCCGCGCTTGAGCGCGTGGAGGCCGATGCCGATGTCCGCGCGGTGGTGCTGGGGCATGCCGGCCGCTCGTTTTCCACGGGCGGCGACGTGGCCGCCTTCGCCGCCCATGCGGCGCAGCGCACGGCGCTCGAGGCCTACGCCCAGCGCCTGCTGGGTTTGCTCAATACGTGCATCCTGCGCCTGGCGGCGTTGCGCTGCCCGGTCATCGCGGCAGTGGAGGGCTGGCTCACCGGCGGCGCGCTGGGCCTGGCGCTGGCCTGCGACATGACGGTGCTCGGCGAGGGCGCGCGCATCGCGCCGTACTACACCGTGGTGGGCTTCAGTCCCGACGGCGGCTGGACGGCGATGCTGCCGCAGATGATCGGCCACGCCCGGGCGCGTGCGATCCAGCTCGAGAACACCACGCTGACCGCCAGCCAGGCCGCGGCGCTCGGCATCGCGACGCACCTGGCGCCTGGTGGCCAGGCCGAGGCCTGCGCGCTGTCGCTGGCGGCCGCACTGAAGGACAAGGTCGCCGGCAGCGTGGCGCACACGCGCGCGCTGCTGCGCTGGGACCCGGAGGCGCTGGCGCACGGCCTGGAGCGCGAGCGCGCGGCCTTCGTGGCGCAGATCGCCAGCGCCGAGGCCGCGGCCGGCATGCGCCGCTTCCTCGGTGCCACGACCCCGTGCTGAGCGGCACGCGCGCAGGAATGCAGCAAGCAGCAAGCAACAAGCTGAAAGCACCGCAAGGCAAGAAGCAGAAGAACAAGCTGTAACGTCAGGCAATACCGTCGCCGATCGTCGGTCGGCAGCCCGATCCGCACCAGCAACAAGAAGAAACATCCAAAGAGGAGACAGGAATGCAACGCAAGCACCAAGCCGCCGGCGCGCTCGCCCTGGCCGGCCTGCTGGCCGCCGTCGGCGTCCAGGCCAAGGACATCCGCATCGCCCACGTCTACGACAAGACCGGCGCGCTCGAAGCTTATGCCAAGCAGACCCAGACCGGGCTGATGATGGGCCTGGAGTACGCCACCAACGGCACCATGGCGGTCAATGGCAACAAGCTGGTGGTGCTGGAGAAGGACACCCAGGGCAAGCCCGACGTGGCCAAGGCGCAGCTGGCCGCCGCCTATAGCGACGACCGCGCCGACATCGCCGTCGGCCCGACCTCCTCGGGCACGGCGCTGGCGATGCTGCCGGTGGCCGAGGAGTACAAGAAGATCCTGCTGGTCGAGCCCGCCGTGGCGGATTCGATCACCGGCGAGAAGTGGAACCGCTATATCTTCCGCACCGGCCGCAAYWSCTCGCAGGAYGCCATCTCSAACGCGGTGGCGCTGGACAAGCCCGGCGTGCAGATCGCCACGCTGGCACAGGACTACGCCTTCGGCCGCGACGGCGTGAAGGCCTTCAAGGGCGCGCTCAAGAACGCCAAGATCGTCCACGAGGAATACCTGCCCACCAACACCACGGACTTCACCGCCGGCGCGCAGCGCCTGTTCGACTCGCTCAAGGACAAGCCGGGCCGCAAGGTCATCTTCATCATCTGGGCCGGTGCCGGCAACCCGTTCAAGATCGCCGACCTCGATCCCAAGCGCTACGGCATCGAGATCGCCACCGGCGGCAACATCCTGCCGGCCATGACCAGCTACAAGAACTTCCCGGGCATGGAAGGCGCGACCTACTACTACTTCGGCATTCCCAAGAACAAGGCCAACGAGTGGCTGGTCTCCAACCACTACAGCAAGTTCAAGACCCCGCCCGACTTCTTCACCGCAGGCGGCATGGCGGCCGGCATCGCGCTGGTCGAGGCGCTCAAGAAGACCAACGGCGACACCGGTACGGAAAAGCTGATCGGTGCGATGGAGGGAATGTCGTTCGAGACGCCCAAGGGGAAGATGACCTTCCGCAAGGAGGACCACCAGGCCCTGCAGTCCATGTATCACTTCAAGATCAAGGTCGATCCGGCGTTCGCGTGGGGCGTGCCCGAGCTGGTCCGCGAGATCAAGCCCGAGGAGATGAGCGTGCCGGTCCGCAACAAGCGGTGATGACGGTGGGCGCCATTTCCGCCGGCACTTCGGCAGCGCTGCAGCGCGCGGCGGCAGGGCCGCCCGCGCTGGAGACGCGCGACCTCACCATCCGCTTTGGCGGCCATGTGGCCGTGAATGCGGTGTCATGCGCATTCCGCCCCGGCGAGCTGACCTGCATCGTCGGTCCCAATGGCGCGGGCAAGACCACGTACTTCAACCTGATCTCCGGGCAACTGCCGCCCAGCGCCGGCCAGATCCTGCTGGGTGGCGAGGACGTGACCCGCCTGCCGGTGCCGCACAAGGCACGGCGCGGCATCGGCCGCGCCTTCCAGCTGACCAGCCTGTTCCCGAACCTGTCGGTGTTCGAGAACGTGCGGCTGGCGGTACAGGCGCGCCAGCGCGTGGGGCTGGACCTGTGGTCGGTGTGGAGCGGCAACCGCGCCGTGCGTGCAGAGGCCGAGTCCTGCCTGGAGCGCGTGGCCATGGCCGACAAGCGCCATGTGCCGGTGGCCTCGCTGCCGCACGGCGACCAGCGCAAGCTCGAAGTGGGCATCCTGCTGGCATTGCAGCCGCGCATCTTCATGTTCGACGAACCCACCGCCGGCATGAGCGTGGACGAGGTGCCGGTGATCCTCGACCTGATCCAGGAGATCCGGCGCGACAGGAGCAAGACCGTGCTGCTGGTGGAACACAAGATGGACGTGGTGCGTTCGCTGGCCGACCGCATCAACCTGTGGCAGGCCGGCGAGGGGCGCATCGATTTCGACGGCGCCGACATCACGCGCCGGGGCACCCCGCGCGTGGCGCAGGCCGGCATTGCCTACGTGCCGGAAAACATGAGCGTGTTCGCCGAACTGACCGTGGCGGAAAACATGCGCCTGGCCGCGCGCAGCGGCGCCATCGACACGCAACGCCTGGAATGGGTGTTCCGCATGTTTCCGGCGCTGAAGATCTTCTGGCACCAGCGCGCCGGCGTGCTCTCCGGCGGCCAGAAGCAGATGCTGTCGGTGGCGCGCGCGATCATCGAGCCGCGCAAGCTGCTGATCGTCGACGAGCCCACCAAGGGCCTGGCGCCGGCCATCATCCAGAACATGATCACGGTGTTCCGCGAGCTCAAGCAGACCGACGTCTCGATCCTGCTGGTGGAGCAGAACTTCCACATGGCCAAGTCGGTGGGCGATACGGTGGCGGTGATGGACGACGGCCGCGTGGTGCACACCGGCAGCATGGCGGCGCTGGCGGATGACGATGCGCTGCAGCAACGCCTGCTGGGCTTGTCGCTGGCGGCGCATCAGTAGGCTTTTCCTGTCCGCGCTCCCGCCTGCGGGAGCGGGGCAGGGGAGAGCAACCGTGTCAAGCGGGGCACTTCAAGCGGGGCGCGGACAATAGCAGCGTGAGAGGCGGCGGCCCATTGCCGGCTTCATGCCAGAACGTAGAGATCGGGACCGAGACAATGGCGAGTACAAGCACCTTACCCACCACGCCGGCCGCGCCGGCGGACCTGCCCAAGGTCCGCCTCGACTGGACCCCGCTGGCGCTGGCGCCGCTGCTGATGCTGCTGGCCTATCCCCTGGTGGGCAGCGGCTCGACCTGGCTGACGCTGACCATCGCCGGCCTGGCCATGGGCATGATCGTGTTCGTGGTGTCGTCCGGCCTGACGCTGGTGTTCGGCCTGATGGACGTGCTCAACTTCGGCCACGGCGCCTTCATCGCGCTCGGCGCCTATGTGGCGGCATCGGTGTTGCTGCCGCTGGGCGGCTGGGTCGAGGCCGACAGCCTGGCGCTCAATCTTGCGGTGTTCGGCCTGGCCATCGTGGCGGCGATGGTCGCGGCGGGCATTGTCGGCTTCCTGTTCGAGCGCGTGGTAGTGCGTCCGGTGTACGGGCAGCATCTCAAGCAGATCCTGATCACCATGGGCGGCATGATCGTGGCCGAGCAGCTGATCAAGGCCATCTGGGGCGCGGAGACCATCGCGCTGCAGGTGCCCACCACCTTCCGCGGCGCGGTGCTGCTGGGCGACGCCGCCATCGAGAAATATCGCCTGATCGCAGTGGTGCTCGGCCTGGCGGTCTTCATCGCCATGCTGCTGGTGCTCAACCGCACGCGCATCGGCCTGCTGATCCGCGCGGGCGTGGAGAACCGCGAGATGGTGGAGTCGCYCGGCTACCGCATCCGCCTGCTGTTCATCGGCGTGTTCGTGGTCGGTGCCGGCCTGGCCGGCATGGGCGGCGTGCTGTGGGGGCTGTACCAGCAGAACATCACGGCGTCGATCGGCGCGCAGGTCAACGTGCTGATCTTCATCGTCATCATCATCGGCGGGCTCGGCTCGACCACCGGCTGTTTCGTCGGCGCATTGCTGGTGGGGCTGATGGCCAACTACACTGGTTTTCTGTTCCCCAAGCTGGCGCTGTTCTCCAACATCCTGCTGATGGTGATGATCCTGCTGTGGCGTCCGCAGGGACTGTATCCGGTAGCCAGGCGCTGAGCCCCGAGGAAAATGCGATGACCCGACTCCTTTCCGGCGACCTGCCGCGCAGCCGCGTGCTGACCGTCATCCTGGTGGCGATGCTGCTAGCGCTGGCCTGCGCGCCGTTCCTGTTCCCCGGCGCGCGCGCGCTCAACATGGCGGCCAAGATCTGTGTCTTCGTGGTGCTGGTGGCCAGCTACGACCTGCTGCTCGGCTATACCGGCATCGTCTCCTTCGCCCACACCATGTTCTTCGGCATCGGCGGCTACGGCGTGGCGATCGCCATGTCGCGGCTCGAGCCGGGCTGGGGCGCGCTGGCGCTCGGCACCGTGGGCGCGCTGCTGGTGTCGATGGCGCTGGCTTTCCTGATCGGGCTGTTCTCGCTGCGGGTGAGGGCGATCTTCTTCGCCATGATCACGCTGGCCGTGGCCACCGCCTTTGCCACGCTGGTATCGCAGCTGTCCGAGTGGACCGGCGGCGAGGACGGCATCACCTTCAAGGTGCCCGAGATCTTCACGCYGGGCTTCACGCTGGGAGACGCCGAGTGGTTCGGCGTGCCGCTCAACGGCAAGCTGTTCTCCTACTACTTCGTGTTCGCCGGCGCGCTGGCCTTGTTCCTGTTGCTGCTGCGCGTGGTGAACTCGCCGTTCGGGCGCGTGCTGCAGGCCATCCGCGAAAACGACTTCCGGGCCGAGGCGATCGGCTACCGCACCGTGGTCTACCGCACCGTATCCACCGTGCTGTCGGCCGCCTTCGCCACGCTGGCCGGCGTGCTGATGGCGCTCTGGCTGCGCTACAACGGTCCGGACACCTCGCTGTCGTTCGAGATCATGGTGGATATCCTGCTGATCGTGGTGATCGGTGGCATGGGCACGCTGTACGGCGCTATCATCGGCACCACGCTGTTCCTGGTGGCGCAGACCTACCTGCAGGACGTGATGAAGCTGGCCAGCGACGGCACCGCGGCGATCCCGCTGCTGTCCGGCCTGTTGCACCCGGATCGCTGGCTGCTGTGGCTGGGGCTGCTGTTCATCCTCAGCGTGTATTACTTCCCGCAGGGCATCGTCGGCCGCCTGCGCGGCGACCGGGCCGAACACGAGGTAGCCTCCTAGACTGGTACTGCGCGCAAGATAAAAGACAACGGGAGACCCTGCACATGTACGTCGTCGACTGGCTGCACAAGAACGCCCGGCACACCCCGGACAAGATCGCGCTGGTCGACGTGCAGAGCGGCCGCACGGTGACGTACCGCCGGTTCGACGAGCGCGCCAGCCGCTTTGCCGAGTATCTCGGCGAGCATCTGCGGCTGGCGCCCGGCGCCCGCGTGGCGGTGCTGGCGCACAACAGCTCGGATTACCTCGAAATGCTGTATGGCTGCGCCAAGGCGGGCATGGTGATGGTCTGCCTGAACTGGCGCCTGCCCGAGGCCGAGCTGCTGCCCATCCTGGAGGATTGTTCGCCCGAGGTGCTGGTCGCCGGCGACGGCTTTCTCGCCACCGCCATCGCCCTGAGCCGCGCCATGCCGCTGCGCGCCGTGCTGCATATGGCCGACGACGAAAGCGCGGACGTGCCCGGCGGTTGGACCGAGTACGAGACGGTGCTGGCGCGCGCGTCCGGCCGCGTCATCGAGATGCCCTGCCGCGACGAACACGAAATCTGGCACCTGCTCTACACCTCCGGCACCACCGGCCGGCCCAAGGGCGTGATCCAGACCTACGGCATGGTTTTCTTCAATGCCGTGAACGCCATGCTGGCCAACAAGATCACGCGCGACGACGTGTTCCTGAACGTGCTGCCGTTCTTCCACACCGGCGGGCTCAACCTCTACGCCAACCCGGTGCTGCATGCCGGCGGCACCGTGCACATCATGCGGCAGTTCGATGCCGCGGTGACCCTGCGCAAGCTCGATGCGGCCGCCGGCACGCACGCGGGGGCGGGCATCACGATGTTCTTCGCGGTGCCCGCGGTCTACCTCTTCCTGAGCCAGCACGCGGGCTTCGCCGCGGCGGATTTCTCGCGCGTGCGCAATATGTCCGCCGGCGGCTCGCCGGTGCCGCGCCCGCTGCTGGAGGCCTACCTCGCCAAGGGCGTGACGATCTGCTTCGGCTTCGGCATGACCGAGACCGGGCCCACCGTATTCGTCTGCGACGAGGCCACCGCGCGCCGCAAGATCGGCACCATCGGCAAGCCGGTAGGCTCGATGCTCACGCGCGTGGTGGACCCGCTCGGCTACGACGTGGCGCCCGGCGAACGCGGCGAGCTGCTGATCAAGGGCCCCGGCGTCACACCCGGCTACTGGAACCTGCCGCAGGCCACGGCTGCCGCCATCCGCGACGGCTGGCTGTACTCGGGCGACATCGCCTATATGGATGAAGAGGGCGACTACTACATCATCGACCGCGCCAAGGACATGTTTATCTCCGGCGGGGAGAACGTCTATCCTGCCGAAGTGGAGAACGCGCTGTTCCAGCTCGCCGCGGTGGCCGAGGCCGCTGTCATCGGCGTGCCGGACGCGCGCTGGGGCGAGGTCGGCATGGCGCTGGTAGTGGCCCGGCCCGGCCAGGCGCTCGATGCCGAGGCGCTGCTCGCGCATTGCCGCGCCACGCTGGCCGGATACAAGGTGCCGCGGCACGTGCGCTTGATCGAGGCGCTGCCGCGCACCCCGTCCGGCAAGGTGGAGAAGCACAAGCTGCGCGCGCGCTTCGCGCCGTCCTGAGCGGCCAGGGGCTCGCGCGGCAAGGGGTTGCAGTATTGGGAAAGCAGTTGGCGTAATGCGTTATCCGATCAAGCAAGCATGCAAAAAGGGGCACGATATGTGGCGCGAGTTTGCAGTGAGTATCGGTGGTACCGTTCGGCCAGTCTGGAGCGCAACGCGGGCGCGGCTCGCGCTGGCCGGCGCGGCCGGCCTTCTGCTGGCCGCGTGCGGTGGCGGCAACAATAACAACAGCGGCAACGGCAATCCCAATATCAAGCCGGTCAATATCGGCACGGTGACCATCAAGAGCTACGACGGCAACACCGACGACCTGCTGACCGCCGGCCTCGGCAAGGACGGCCTGGCATCGGCCACCGCGCCGTTGCCGCTGAACCCGGCGGCGCCCACTGCGGTCGAACTGCGCCGCTATGCCATCTACACCAACTACCGCGCGCTGGTGGATACCACCACGGGCGGCGGCTTCGGCTCGCTGTACGGCCCCAACGTGGACGCCCAGGGCAACGTCACCGCCAGCCAGGGCAAGGTGGCGGGGCGCGAGTACCTGGCGTTCTCGGACGACGGCAGCGGCAAGCAGAACGTCACGATGCTGGTGCAGATCCCCGACAGCTTCAACGTCGCCAAGCCCTGCCTGATCACCGCCACCTCGTCCGGCTCGCGCGGCGTCTATGGCGCCATCTCCACCGGCGAATGGGCGCTCAAGCGCGGTTGCGCGGTGGCCTACACCGACAAAGGCACCGGTGCTGCACCGCACGACCTGGATACCGATACCGTGCCGCTGATCGACGGCACGCGCGCACCGCGCAGCACCGCCGGCGCCAATGCGCAGTTCGCCGCGCCGTTCCCGACCACCACCCTGGCCGCGTTCAACGCGCTCGCGCCGCACCGCCTGGCGTTCAAGCATGCGCATTCGCAGCGCAATCCCGAAAAGGACTGGGGCGCCTTCACGTTGCAGGCCGCGCAGTTTGCCCTGTGGGCGCTCAACGACCGCTTCGGCACGGTGGCCTCCGACGGCACGCGCGAGCGCTCGTTCGCCCCTGAGACGGTGGTGGTGATCGCGTCGAGCGTCTCCAACGGCGGCGGCGCAGCCATTGCGGCGGCCGAGCAGGACACCCAGGGCCTGATCGACGGCGTGGCCGTGGGCGAGCCCAACCTCAACCTGCCCGCCGTCACTGGCGTGACCGTCACGCGCGGCGGCGCGCCGGTCCTTGCGTCGGGCCGCACGCTCTACGACTACACCACCACGGCCAACCTGCTGCAGCTGTGCACGTCGCAGGCGGTGGCACTGGTGAACGCGCCGKCCGTGAGCCTGTACGGCCTGCCTGCCGTGGCGCTGGCCCAGCCGGCGCTCAACCGCTGCCAGTTGCTGGTCAGCGCAGGCATCATCACCGGCCCCGACACCGCCACCCAGGCCGCCAACGCGCTGCAGGCGCTGCACGACGCGGGCTGGGAGGCCGAGTCGGACGTGCTCCATCCCTCGCTGGCCCTGTTCGAAGTGGCCAATGCGGTTTCGGTGACCTTCGCCAATGCGCTTGCGCGGGCCAGCGTGACGGACCGCCTGTGCGGCTTGAGCTTCGCCGCCACCGGCACGGCGGTGCTGACGCCGGCGGTCATCGCGCCCGAGGTGCTCAATATCCTGTACGCGACCGGCAACGGCGTGCCACCCGCGGCCGGCGTGCAACTGATCAACGACAACAACCCGGGCGGCCCGCTGCGCGACATCTATTCCAAGTCGCCCGGCAACGGCGTGGCCGACGCCAACCTCGACGGCGCGCGCTGCCTGCGCGGGCTGCTCAGCGGCGCCGATGCCCAGTCCCAGGCGCTGCAGGCGGGCCTGGCGCAGACGCTGCGCTCGGGCAACCTGCACGGCAAGCCGGCCATCATCGTGCATGGCCGCAGTGACGCCTTGCTGCCGRTCAACCACACCTCGCGGCCCTACCTTGGCTACAACAACCTGCAGGAGGGCGGCGCCAGCAAGCTGTCCTATATCGAGGTGACCAACGGCCAGCACTTCGATAGCTTCATCGGCGCGGTGGCCGGCTATGACAACCGCTTCATCCCGCTGCACGTCTACCTGAACCGTGCGCTGGATGCGGTGTACGCCAACCTCACCGCCGGCACTGCGCTGCCGCCGTCGCAGGTCGTGCGCACCGTCGCGCGTGGCGGCACCCTCTCTCCCGCGCCCACCATCCTGCCCACCAATCTGCCGCCGTTCGCCGCCGTCCCGGCCAATGCCGACCGGATCACGGTCACCGGCGGCACCGTAGAGGTACCCAACTGATGAAGGCATCCAGCCCGCGCATCCTGACGCAGGAGGACTTCGATCGCTTCGCCCGGCTCTCGCGCGACGACAATCCCATCCACTGCGACCCGGCGTTCGCCAGCACCACGCATTTCGGCGCCACGGTGGCGCACGGCATGCTGCTGTTCTCGTTGCTGTGCGCCCAGATGCGGCGCAGCAACCCGCGTCCCGTGCTGCCGATCGGGCAGACGCTGATGTTCCCGCGGCCCACCTTCGTCGGCGACGGCGTGGCGGCCGTGCTGGTGCTCGACGACACGCCGGGGCGCGACGGGCGACGCCGTCCTGCTGGTCGACGCCACGGCCGCCGCGCKGGCCGAGGCCCAGCGCCATGATGGGGACGATGCCGTACAGTCCGCCGTCGCCGGCGACGGCACGCTCTACCATCTCAGCATGGGCCAGGAGGCGTCGGCGATACGTACCTTCAGTGCCGCGGATATCGACGAGTACGTATCCCTGACCGACGACGGCAATCGCTTCTACACCGATCCGGTGTTTGCCCGCAGCCGGGGCTTCGGCGGCGCCATCGTGCCGCTGCCATTGCTGGCCGGGATGTTCTCCGACCTGCTTGGCACCCGCCTGCCGGGCCGGGGCACCGGCTGGATGAAGCAGTCGCTGCGGCTGCGCTCGCCGGCGCGGCTGGGCGAGCAGCTGACCGCCTCGGTGCGCATCGTGCGCCTGCGCGGCGACAAGGATCTGGTCAACCTGGCCACTGTGATCTCGGGCGACGACGGTCGCGTGGTGCTGGCCGGCGAAGCGCTGGTGCTGGTGCGCAACCTGGAGGACAAGCGGGCGCCGGTCGCAGCCTGAGGAGGCCCTCCGGGCACGCGCGACGGAGTATCTCCCGCGCCACACCCCGGTGCCCCAAAAACGGGCCGCCGGCCCTTGAAAAGTCGGCGCTGAGCCTTATCTTTCGGAAAGACATCCAGTGTCCGGACCCCAGGGGGATCGGCAGGCCGGGGCGCATCCGCCCCGCCTCCCGCATCAGGACACGCATCCGAGAAAGAGGGCATCCTAAATGCGACTAGACAAACTGACTACCCGATTCCAGGAAGCGCTGGCAGATGCGCAAAGCCTGGCCATCGGCAACGACAACCAATACATCGATCCGCTGCACGTCTTGCGCGCCCTGCTGGCGCAGAATGACGGTGCCGCGCGCGGCCTGCTGGCGCGCGCCGGGGTCAACGTGAATGGCCTGACCACCGCGCTCGACGCCGCCATCAAGCGCCTGCCGCAGATCCAGGGCAACAGCGAAGTCCRGGTTGGGCGCGAACTCAACGCGCTGTTCAATGCGACCGAGAAGGAAGCCATCAAGCGCGGCGACCAGTTCATCGCCAGCGAACTGTTCCTGCTCGCCGTGGCCGACGACAAGGGCGAGGCCGGCCGCGTCGCGCGCGAGAACGGCCTGTCGCGCAAGTCGCTGGAATCCGCCATCGAGACCGTGCGCGGCGGCGATGCCGTCAACAGCGCCGATGCGGAAACCCAGCGCGAAGCGCTCAAGAAGTACACCGTGGACCTCACCGAGCGTGCCCGCATCGGCAAGCTCGACCCGGTCATCGGCCGCGACGACGAGATCCGCCGCGCCATCCAGATCCTGCAGCGCCGCACCAAGAACAATCCCGTGCTGATCGGCGAGCCGGGCGTGGGCAAGACCGCCATCGTGGAAGGCCTGGCCCAGCGCATCGTCAACGGCGAAGTGCCCGAGAGCCTGAAGAACAAGCGCGTGCTGGTGCTCGACATGGCCGGCCTGCTGGCCGGCGCCAAGTACCGCGGCGAGTTCGAGGAACGCCTCAAGGCCGTGCTGTCGGACATCGCCAAGGACGAAGGCCAGACCATCGTCTTCATCGATGAGATCCATACCATGGTGGGCGCGGGCAAGGCCGAGGGCGCCATCGACGCCGGCAATATGCTCAAGCCCGCGCTGGCGCGCGGCGAGCTGCACTGCATCGGCGCCACCACGCTGGACGAGTATCGCAAGTACATCGAAAAGGACGCCGCGCTGGAGCGCCGCTTCCAGAAGGTGCTGGTCGACGAGCCGAGCGTGGAGGCCACCATCGCCATCCTGCGCGGGCTGCAGGAGAAGTACGAACTGCACCACGGCGTGGAGATCACCGACCCGGCCATCGTCGCCGCGGCGGAGCTGTCGCACCGCTACATCACCGACCRCTTCCTGCCGGACAAGGCCATCGACCTGATSGACGAGGCCGGCGCGCGCATCAAGATGGAGATCGACTCCAAGCCCGAGGTGATGGACAAGCTCGAGCGCCGCACCATCCAGCTCAAGATCGAGCGCGAGGCCGTCAAGCGGGAGACCGACGAGGCCTCGAAGAAGCGGCTCGAGCTGATCGAGCAGGAAATCACGCGCCTGGAGAAGGAGTACGCCGATCTCGAGGAAATCTGGAAGGCCGAGAAGGGTGCCGCCCAGGGCGCGGCCGCGCTCAAGGAAGAGATCGACAAGATCCGCCTGGAGATCACGCGCCTGCAGCGCGAAGGCAAGCTCGACAAGGTGGCCGAGCTGCAGTACGGCAAGCTGCCCGAGCTCGAAGGCAAGCTCAAGGCCGCCACGGTGGCCGAAGCCAGCGAGCAGAAGCAGCCCAACAAGCTGCTGCGCACGCAGGTCGGCGCCGAGGAAATCGCCGAGGTGGTCAGCCGCGCGACCGGCATCCCGGTCTCGCGCATGATGCAGGGCGAGCGCGAGAAGCTGATCAAGATGGAGGACTACCTGCACCGCCGCGTGGTGGGGCAGGACGAGGCCGTGCGCCTGGTGTCCGACGCCATCCGCCGCTCGCGTGCCGGCCTGGCCGACGAGAACAAGCCCTATGGCTCGTTCCTGTTCCTCGGCCCCACCGGCGTGGGCAAGACCGAGCTGTGCAAGGCGCTGGCGGAGTTCCTGTTCGATTCGCAGGACCACCTGATCCGCATCGACATGAGCGAATTCATGGAGAAGCACAGCGTGAGCCGGCTGATCGGCGCGCCGCCGGGATACGTGGGCTACGARGAGGGCGGCTACCTGACCGAGGCGGTGCGMCGCAAGCCGTACAGCGTGGTGCTGCTCGACGAAGTCGAGAAGGCCCACCCGGACGTCTTCAACGTGCTGCTGCAGGTGCTGGACGACGGCCGCCTGACCGACGGGCAGGGCCGCACGGTGGACTTCAAGAACACCGTGATCGTGATGACCTCGAACCTCGGTTCGCAGATCATCCAGGCGATGTCCGGCGAGCCGCACGAGGCGGTCAAGGGCGCGGTATGGCAGGAAGTGAAGACCCATTTCCGCCCCGAGTTCCTCAACCGGATCGACGAGGTGGTGGTGTTCCACTCGCTCGACCAGCAGCATATCGAGTCGATCGCACGCATCCAGCTCGAACGGCTGCGGGCACGGCTGGCACGCATGGACATGGCGCTCGAAGTCAGCGAGGCGGCGGTCGCCAAGATCGCCAGCGCAGGCTACGACCCGGTGTTCGGCGCGCGTCCGCTCAAGCGCGCGATCCAGCAGCAGATCGAGAATCCGGTGGCGCGCGCCATCCTGGAAGGCCGGTTTGCCGCCAAGGACGTGGTGCCGGTGGACTACCGCGATGGTGAGTTCACCCTCGGCGCCGCCAAGGTGGAGTGAGGTCCGGGATGCCGGCAAGGGTGCCGGCCGCCTGGCGGCCGCATCCCTTGAGGCAAGGTGTTGCCCAAACAGAAAAACCGCCCTGCATGGGGCGGTTTTTCTTTGTAATAAGAACTAACGATTTGCTGCCTGGGCCAGGTGCCGATGTCGTGACAGCGCAACAGCGCAACAGCAGCGCGGCCCGCTCAGCGATGGTACCCGTGCTGATGGTGATACGCGTACCAGTCGCGGCGCGCCCACCAGCGGCCACCGTCCCAGTACCTGTCGCCGTGCCAGCCGATCACGATCGCGGGCCCCGGCGCGACCACCACGGGTGCCGGTCCATAGACCACCGGCGGCGCCGGGTAGGCCACGGCCGGAGGCGGACCATAGCCGGGCGGCGGCCCGTAGCCCGGAGGCGGCCCGTAGACCGGGGCCGGGGGCGGCGCATAGACCGGCGCCGGGACATAGACCGGTGCCGGCGCCACGACCACCGGCGCGGGCACGCCGATGTTCAGGTCGACATCGACACGTGCCAGCGCAGGCTGGGAGACCGCCCAGGCCAGCGCTCCGATACCCAGCGCGTAGCAGAAACCTTGCTTCATTTTTTGTCCTCGTCATGCAATAGCCGTGACCTGACTTTAGTCCTGCCGCGAGCCCAGGGGGGGATACAACTGTAACGGTATTTCACGAGGCCGCCCGCCGGCGCGTGCCTCTGCCCGCCGCGACATTCGGCCGCCGCGACCATTCACGCCGAGCGCTCGTTGCGCAGCCGGTACAAGGGCACCAGTTCCCTGGCGCAAGCGTTGGCCGCGCGCTTGCCCTCCGCATCCAGCGTCCGGGAAACGGCATTCTTCACGCGGCGCAGCCCGCCGTTTTCCAGGAAGGCTTTCAGGGCGGCGTTCTCCATATACCGATTGAATTCGAGCGCGTCCGCACCCGTGATGCCCGCGTCGCGCAGTGCCAGGCCCGCCAGTGCGGCCTGCCTGGTCTTCTGCCCGACCGGCGAGTTGAGCAGGCGTGCCAGGCTGGTCGCCAGGTCGGCATCGCCGATCTCCGCATCGAGCGCGGGCCTGACGGCGGTCTCGATGATCTGCGCGGAAAGCTTGGTGCGCGTGCATTCCACGTAGCGCTCCTTCGGTATCGGGCCGATCTTCGCGGGGAGCTTTGCAAAGGCCAGTTTCAGCCCGGAAGCCAGCAGCGCATCGATGTCGAGCGCGCGCACGAGCGCGGTCATGGCTTCTTCGTAGGTGGGCGGGAACAGTTGCTGCGGCGGCAGCGGGCGCTGCTCGATGACCAGGGCCGGCTGTTCCGCTTCAGGCCTGCGCGGCCCGCTCGCCGGCGTGTCAGCCGGGCGCAGTGGCGATTGTGCCGGCAGGTGCGGGCGGATCCGCGGCACGAGCGGCGCTGGCAACCAGGGCGGCCGCGGCGGCCGCGCCGATGACGCAGATGAGAATGACCCGGTGGTTCATGATCGCGTCGGCCCGCGCTGGAGTTTCAGCCGATTATGCCGGGTTTGGGCGCCGCGCGGGGGAGCGGCCTGGGGTCGTCGCCGCATTGCGCGCCGGCGATGTCGCGCACCAGTGCGCGGAATCGCGCGGCCGCGGCGCAGAGGCCGTCGTCACGCATGGCCAGGTGCAGGGGCGCGCTCAGCGGCGGGTGATCCGCCAGCGCGCGATAGACAATGTCCTCGCCGCCCAGCCGCCGCATCGACGCCGGCACCACCGACACGCCGAGGCCCGCCGCGACCAGGCTCAGCGTGGCCGGCAGGCGCGGCGCTTCCTGCGCTACCAGCGGGCTGAAGCCGGCTTCGCGGCATGCGCCCAGGATGGCGTCGTACAAGCCGGGTCCGGCCGGACGGCGATAGAGGATGAAAGGCTCGTGCGCGAGGGCCGCAAGCGGGAGCGGCGTGGCATCCGCCGCGAGCGGATGCGCCGCGGGCAGTGCGGCCAGCATCGGCTCCTCCAGCACCGCGTCGAGCAGCAGGCCGGCGGTACTGCCGACCGGCGAGCGCACGAAAGCCGCGTCGAGCCGCTCATGCAGGAGCGCGTCGACCAGTTCGCTGGTGCCGGCTTCTTCCAGCGTCACGGCCACGCCTGGCACGGCCTCCCGGAAGCGGCGCAGCGCGGCGGGCACGAAGGGATGCAGGGCGGCCGAGCTGGTGAAGCCGACCGCCAGCCGGCCCTGTTCGCCGGCCGCCGCGCGGCGCACCGCGTCCGCCACGCCCGCGGCGCGTGCCAGCACCGCGCGCGCTTCCTCCAGCAGCGCCAGCCCGGCCTCGGTGGGCCGCACGCCGCGCGGCAGGCGGCGCATCAGCACCACGCCCAGTTCCTCCTCCAGCCCGCGCAGCAGGCGTGTCAGCGGCGGCTGCTGCATGCCCAGGCGCTCGGCGGCCCGGGTGACATGCCCTTCCTCGGCAAGGACGACGAAGGCCCGCAGCCGGCGCAGTTCGATCATTGCAATACTCTCAAGGTATGGGGTTTGTACTAAAGATGCATTGGAAATCATAGCAGTTCGCGCCTATGCTGTCGGCGTGTCAGGCGAGACGGCGGAGCGCAGCGATGGAACAAGACAGCAACCCGGGCGAAAGCGTCGTCGCGCCAGCCTGGTCCGGCAATCTGCTGGAATTCCTCGCGTGGGTGGAGGCCGGCCCCCGCACCTTCGAGGACACCATGGACGCCTGGCGCACATCCTGTCCGCGGCTGAGCGCGTGGGAAGACGCCACCGCGGCCGGCCTGGTGGGGCTCGACCTGCGCCCGGGCCTGCCGCGCGCGCAGGCCATCGTGCACCTGACCGCCAGGGGCAGGGCGGCCTTGCGCGAGCCGCGCCTGCCGGCCTCGGCGTGCGGGCCGGCCGCGAACCCGCCGGACCGCCCGGACCGCCCGGACTGAACAACCGAACACCAAAACGCCAGAGCCGGACACCAGAACCGGACACTGGCCCCGATCCTGCAAAGGAGCAGCAATGACCTGGTCAGCCAAGCAATACGTGAAATTCGAGAATGAACGCACCCGCCCGGTACGCGACCTGCTGGCCGCCGTGCCGGGGCGCGAGCCGCGCCGCGCGGTGGACATCGGCTGCGGCCCCGGCAATTCGACCGAGGTCCTGGCAGCCTGCTTCCCGGGCGCCAGCGTGGCCGGCCTCGACAGCTCGCCCGACATGATCGAGGCCGCGCGCAAGCGCCTGCCGGACCTGGAGTTCGAAGTCGCCGGCATCGAGTCCTGGGATAACCCGGGCCCGTACGACCTGATCCTCGCCAACGCCGTGCTGCAGTGGCTGCCCGAGCACGACCGCCTGCTGCCCGCGCTGGCCGCCAAGCTCGCGCCCGGCGGCAGCCTGGCGATCCAGGTGCCCGATACCCTAGACACCCCCGCCCACCGGCTGATGCGCGAGGTCGCCGCGGACGGCCCGTGGGCTGGCAAGCTCGCCGCCGCCGCGCAGGCACGCACGACGCTGGCTCGTCCGGCCTGGTACTACGCCTTGCTGCGCGCACACTGCAGCACGGTCGACGTGTGGCAGACCACTTACCACCACGCGCTGGAAGGCGGCCCGGCGGCCATTGTGGAATGGTTCAAGGGCACCGGGCTGCGCCCGTTCATCGACCCGCTCGACGAGGCCGAGCGCGGCGCCTATCTCGAGCGCTACACGGCCGAGGTGGCGCGCGCCTATCCGGCGCTGGCCGACGGCTCCGTGCTGCTGCCGTTCCCGCGCTTCTTCATCGTGGCGACGCGCTGAGGCAAGGCGCCCGGCTCGCCGCAAAAGTGGCGAATATGTTTCCTGGCGTGGTCCGGGAGGCTGGCCGGGCGCCCTCGGCCTGCGCCGTTTCCGGCATCGAAGTAACATTGCGGGCATTGCGCCAGCCACACACCGGAGACCGCCAGGATGAACACCAAGCCAATCAAGATTCCCGGCCCCGATCACCCGATCACGATCGAGCCAAATCCCCGGCGCGTCGTCGTCAAGGCCGGCGGCGTGGTGGTGGCCGATACGCTCGCGGCGCTGACGCTGCGCGAGGCCGCCTACGCCGCGGTGCAGTACGTGTCGCGCACGGATGTCGACCTGTCCCGCCTGCAGCGCAGCGACCATGCCACGTACTGCCCGTACAAGGGCGAATGCAGCTACTACAGCATTCCCGCGGCCGGCCAGCGCGGCATCAATGCTGTGTGGACTTACGAGCACCCCTACGCGGCCATGGCGCAGATCGCGGGCTACATGGCGTTCGATCCGGCGCGGGTCGACAGCATCGAAATCGTGGCGCCCTGAGCGGCGCGGCACGTTTTCCCGAACCGAACCAACGCAGCAAAGCATGAATGCGCGTGGCGCCAGGCCACGCACCGATGAACTGATACAAAGATGGATGACCATTTTCGGCATGGGGCAGGTGCGCTGCCCGTCTTGTTCCGGCTGATTGCCGCATTGCCGCTGCCGCTGCTGCAAGGCACCGGCCGCGTGCTGGGGCGGCTTGCCTACGCCGTCCCGGGCCAGTACCGCGAGCGCCTGCGCGCCAACGCCGCGATCGCGGGCTACCCGGATGCCGCATTTGCGCGCCGCGCCGCCGGCGAATCGGGCGCCATGATCATGGAGTTGCCGCGGGTCTGGTTTCGCACCCGGCAAAGCGTGGCGCAGGTGGTCACGGACGACTGGCACGTGGTGCAGGGCGCCATCGATGACGGCCGTGGCATTTTCTTCCTGACACCGCACCTGGGCTGCTTCGAGATTACCGCGCGCTATACCGCGCAGCGGCTGCCCCTCACCGTCATGTTCCGCCCGCCGCGCAAGGACATCCTCGCGCCGCTGCTCGACGCGGCGCGCGGCATGTCGGGCCTGCAGGTGGTGCCGGCGACCTCGCAGGGCGTGCGCGCCTTCGTGCGGGCGCTGCGCCAGGGCAATGCGGTCGGGCTGCTGCCGGACCAGGCGCCGAGCTTCGGCGACGGGGTGTGGGTGCCGTTCTTCGGCCGCATGGCCTATACC